>JBJFDD010000389.1:0-3993 GCA_051889815.1 Candidatus Cryptobacteroides sp.
GAAAATCGAGGATGCCATCAACGACTGCGACATCCTCTACATGACCAGGGTGCAGCAGGAAAGGTTCTCGGACCGCGACGAGTACGAGAAAGTCAAGGACACCTACCGCCTCACCGCCTCGATGCTCGGTTCCGTCAAGCCGAACATGAGGATCATGCATCCTCTTCCGAGAGTCAACGAAATCGCCACCGAGATTGATGACACTGAATATGCCTACTACTTCCAGCAGGCAGGAGGCGGGATGTACGTCAGGATGGCCATCATCTCCTATCTGCTCGGCTACAGATAGACTATTATTAAAAGAACACAACAGAACGAACAATAACAAAACGTAAAGAAATGGGAAAAGTACATGTTTTCAACGCAGGTCCCTGCCTGCTCCCCCAGCAAGTGATTGACAATGCCGCAGAGGCATTGAAGGATTTCAAAGGCACCGGTGTTTCGGTGCTCAGCATCTCCCACAGGACAAAGGAGTGGGATGCCACAATGGACGAATGCCGCTCGCTCTGGAAAGAGCTCCTGAATATTCCTGACACCCACGAGGTCCTCTTCCTCGGAGGCGGTGCTTCGATGGAATTCCTCTATGTCGCAATGAACTACCTTGAGAAGAAGGCTGCCTACCTCGAGACCGGAGTCTGGGCAAAGAAAGCCCTCAAGGAGGCAAAGGGATTGGGAGAAGCCTATGCAATCGCAAGTTCCGCCGACAGGAACTATTCATATATTCCTAAAGGATTCGAGATTCCATCCGACCTCGACTACCTGCACATCACCACCAACAACACCATCTACGGAACCGAGATCAAGGAAGACCTCGACTGCCCTGTTCCGCTCATCGCGGACATGTCTTCGGACATCATGAGCCGTCCGGTGGATGTCAGCAAATACGCCCTCATCTACGGTGGCGCCCAGAAGAATGTCGGCCCTGCCGGCGTGGCTTTCGCCATCGTCAACAAGGATTCGCTCGGAAAGGTCAGCAGGTACATCCCTACAATGCTTGACTACCGCACCCACATCGACAAGCTCTCGATGTTCAACACCCCTCCGGTCTTCCCTATCTATGTCATGAACGAGACTCTCAAATGGCTCAAGGAGATGGGCGGAGTCGAGGCAATCCACAAGCTTGACATCCAGAAGGCCGAACTCCTCTACGGAGAGATTGACCGCAACCCTCTGTTCGTAGGAACCGCAGCAGTAGAAGACAGGTCCATCATGAACGTCTGCTTCGTCATGGCTCCTGGCTACGAAGACCTCCAGGACGAGTTCCTCGCCTTCGCCAAGGCCAGGGACATCATCGGCATCAAGGGCCACCGATCTGTCGGAGGCTTCAGGGCTTCCATCTACAATGCCTGCACCCTCGAGGATGTCCAGGCCCTTGTCGACTGCATGCAGGAATTCGAAAAACTCAAGAAATAACCGGCCATGAAAGTACTTTTAGCAACACAGAAACCATTCTCTGCAGCCGCAGTGGCCGGCATCAGGGAGATTATCGAAACTTCAGGCAACGAATTCGCCGTTCTGGAGAAATACCCGGGACAGGCAGAACTGGTGGCAGCTGCCGCCGATGCAGATGCGCTTATCATCCGTTCCGACAAGGTCACGGCTGAAGTGCTTGATGCCGCAAAGAACCTCAAGATCGTGGTCCGCGCCGGGGCAGGTTACGACAATGTTGACCTGGATGCCGCAACAGCACACAATGTCGTGGTGATGAACACTCCCGGACAGAATGCCAATGCAGTCGCCGAACTGGCAATCGCAATGATGATCTTCATGAGCCGCGGACAGTTCACCCCGGCGACCGGCAGCGAGATTCTCGGCAAGACCCTCGGCATACAGGCCTTCGGCAATGTCGGAAGACTGGTCGGCAAGAAAGGCGAGGCCCTCGGGATGTCCGTGATGGCCATCGACCCGTTCATTCCGGCAGAGAAGATTTCCCAGGCCGGAGCCACTCCGGCAGAGAGCCTCGAACAGCTCTACTCATCCTGCGATTTTGTCTCCATCCACATCCCGGCAACCCCCCAGACCATCGGCTCGATCGGCTACGACCTGATCTCGAAGATGCCGAAGGGCGCCTGCCTGGTCAACACCGCCCGCAAGGAGGTAATAGATGAGGCTGGACTTGAAAAGGCCCTGGAGGAAAGGACCGACCTGAAATACATCACCGATGTGGCTCCGGGCAACTACGAGGCCCTCAAGGAGAAGTTCGGCACCCGCATATTCGCAACCCCAAAGAAAATGGGCGCGCAGACAGCCGAGGCCAACCTGAACGCAGGTCTTGCCGCCGCCCGCCAGATCGTGGATTTCTTCGAGACCGGCAACACCCGCTTCCAGGTCAACGGGAAATAGTCGCGGGGCGGTGCCCCCGGGCATGTCAAGGAATATTCAGAGACAAAGAAAGTTATAATTATGGTAAGAGTAAAACCGTTCGCAGCAATCAGGCCGCCCAAGGGAATCGTGACTGAAGTAGCTGCCCCACCTTATGATGTACTCAATTCAGAGGAGGCCAAAGCGATGGCTGGCGAGAAGTCACTCCTGCATATTACCAAGCCAGAAATCGATTTCGCCCCCATCCTCGAAGACCACGACCCGAGGGTCTATGACAAGGCCGTTCAGAATTTCAAGCTCTGGCAGCAGAACCATTGGCTGGAACGTGAGGAGAAGGAGTGCTACTATATCTATGCCCAGACGATGGGCGACCGCACCCAGTACGGAATAGTGCTGTGCGCCCACACCGACGACTACGCCTCCGGAAAAATCAAGAAGCACGAGCTCACCAGACGTGACAAGGAAGACGACAGGATGATCCACGTCCGGATCCAGAATGCCAACATCGAGCCGGTCTTCTTCGCCTACAAGGACGAGGAGACGATCAACCGGATTGTTGAAGAGAAGACAAAAGAGAGTCCTGAATATGATTTCGTCGACGAGAACGGCTTTACCCACACCTTCTGGGTCATTGACGAGGATGACCTGATCGCCAGGATCACCGAGACCTTCACAAGCAAGGTGGATGCTTTCTACGTGGCCGACGGACACCACAGGACAGCTGCGGCTGCCAGGGTCGGCGAAGAAAAGAGGTCGCAGAACCCTGCCCACACCGGAGATGAGGAGTACAACTTCTTCATGGCTGTCTGTTTTCCGGAAAGCCAGCTGAAGATTCTGGACTACAACCGTGTCGTCAAGGATCTGAACGGCCTTGCGAAGGAGGAGTTCCTGGAGGCCCTGTCCAGGGACTTCGAGGTTAGCCTCTGCGGTCCTGGAGTCTGCAGTCCTGACCACCTGCACAACTTCACGATGTACCTGGACGGCCAGTGGTACTCCCTGGAGGCCAGGGAAGGGCGCTATGATGACAAGGATCCGATCGGGGTGCTAGATGTCACAATCCTTTCAAATCTGGTTCTGGACCGGATTCTGGGCATCAAGGATCTCAGGACCGACAAGAGAATCGACTTCGTCGGCGGCATCCGCGGGCTCGGAGAGCTCAGCCGCAGGGTGGACAGCGGGGAGATGAAGGTAGCTTTCGCACTTTACCCGGTTTCTATGAAGCAGCTAATCGACATTGCCGACACCGGCAACATCATGCCTCCGAAGACCACCTGGTTCGAGCCGAAGCTCCGCTCCGGTCTGTTCATCCACTCGCTGGATTAAGAAATCATCCATGAAACCTACACTAACAAGACTCCTGGTCGGGGTCGCATTCTTGTCATCGGTAATCTGCTGTGACAAGAATCCGGTCCGGACCAGGCTGGCAGACATTGAGTCCTATGCCGCATCGAATCCGGACAGCGCACGGCGAGCTCTGGAAGCCATTGACCAGGACTTCCTTAACACTCGCAAGCTGAAGGCGCAATATGCATTGATGCTTTCCACTGCCCTCAGCCGCTGTAAGATCAAGGTACCGAATGACTCCTTGATCAACATCGCAGTTGATTATTTCAAGAAATTTGGCCCTGCAAAGGAGAAATTCCTGTCCTACTACTATCAAGGGAGGGTATA
>JBJFDD010000390.1:0-3966 GCA_051889815.1 Candidatus Cryptobacteroides sp.
TTCATCAAACAATTCGAGAATTCCATCAAGACAAGATGGAACCAAGCTGCTCTTGACGAGTTCAGGACTTCAAGTCTCACTTACGGTGAGCTTGCTGCAAAGATTGTTGAAAACCACCTATTCTTCGAGGCAGCCGGCCTGCATCGCGGAGACAAGGTTACCATCAATGCGAGAAGCAGTGCACAGTGGGCCGAAATGTTCATGTCCGTAGTTTCCGGAGGCTATGTTGCCGTTCAGCTCTTCAACGGCTACACCCCGACCGACACCCAGGCACTTGTCCATCACTCTGACAGCCGCATACTTTTCACCGAGAAACAGATTTTTTCGAATATGGATTTTGAGGCCATGCCCCAGCTTATGGGTGCAATAGACCTCAAGTCAGGTGAACTTCTGGCCTCCAGGGGCGATTTCGCCTCCATCTATGCATCCAAGCATGACCTGTTTGCCAGGAAATATGCCGCCGGATTCACATCTGACGATGTCAACTTCATCGACAGGGAAATGGATGAACTCTGTGCCATCAACTACACTTCCGGTTCTACCGGCAACCCGAAGGGTGTAATGCTTTCGGTGAGGAACTTCAGTGCCAACGTTGAACTCATCCCTACCGTTTTCCCTTACCGCTCCGGTGAATCCTATGTCAGCGTGCTTCCTTACGCCCACATATTCGGTCTCACTTATGACATGATCGAGCCGTTGTGCATGGGAATGACTCTCTGCGTTCTCTATGTGCCTCCGGTGCCTGCCAACCTCAAGCCGGCTCTCCAGCACTACAGGCCATCCGTGTTCTTCGCAGTTCCGCTGATTCTTACAAAACTCATCGAGAACACCATCGGCGAGTTCATCCACAGCAAGAGCGGCCAGGATAAACTGAACGACTACCAGAACAATCCTGACTACTGCAGGGCCCTGAGGACCATACTCATGGAGTCCCTGGGCGGAAGAATCGAGGTCTTCGTGACCGGAGGTGCTGCCATTCCTGCACATTTCGAGGACCTTATGGTGACCAAACTCAACTGCCCGTTCGTGACCGGCTACGGCATGACAGAAACAGCCCCGACCATCACTCTCGGCAGATTGGGCCGCTACAAGCTCAAGTCCTGCGGTATCCCTGTCACTCCTTGGGTCGAACTCAGAATCGAGTCTTCCGATCCTAGATTGATTCCGGGCGAGGTCCTTGTCAAGGGTGATGTTGTCTTCGAAGGCTACTACAAGGCAGAAGCGACAACAAAGTCCGTAATGACAGACGACGGCTGGTTCAAGACCGGCGATATCGGCATCATCGATGAGGACAATGTTGTCTTCCTCATGGGCCGCAGCAAGAATATGCTTCTTTCCACCAACGGCCAGAATGTCTTCCCTGAGGAAATCGAGGTTGTCCTCAACGCACTCCCTTATGTGCAGGAATCCCTCATCGTCGAGCGTGACGGCCATTTCATCGCCATTGTCGTTCCTAACCAGGATCTTGCCGCAACCGACAACCTCTCTGCCGATGCATTGAAGAATATCATGGAATGCAACATCAAGGCCCTGAACGAGAAGATCCCTGCATATTCACAGGTCTCGGGTTTCGAACTCCGCTTCGAGCCTTTCGCCAAGACTCCGAAGGGCAGCATCAAGCGATTCATGTACAGCTAGACTATCCCATTCTTTCATAAACTGAACCGCGGGACAGGCCTTTTGGTCTGCCCCGCAATTGTATGCGGAAGTTCTTGCTCAAAGTATGGCAATTTATGATTATATTTGCATGATTAAAAAGGACAAACAAGCATACTGAATATGAACAAGAAAGTACTTCTCATGATTCTTGACGGCTGGGGAGAAGGCCGCAAGGATTCATCAAATGCAATCTATTCCCAGGGCGCACCTTTCATCGACAGCCTAAGGGCAAAGTATCCGTTCTCGCATCTGAAGGCCTGCGGTGAATATGTCGGCCTCCCGGACGGCCAGATGGGCAACTCCGAGGTGGGTCACATGAACCTTGGTGCCGGACGCGTTGTCTATCAGGACCTCGTGAAGATCAACATGGCCTGCAGGGACCACGCTCTCCTACAGAACAAGGAAATCAAGGCCACCTATGAATATGTCAAGGCCACCGGGAAGAAACTCCATTTCCTCGGGCTCTGTTCCCACGGTGGAGTGCACTCCAGCCTGAATCATCTTTATGAATTCCTTTCCGAGGCTCGGAACATGGGCCTTGAGGATGTTTATGTACACTGTTTCATGGACGGTCGTGACACCGACCCGCGCAGCGGCTACGGTTTCGTCGAGGAACTCGAGCAGAAGATGAAGGAGACTACCGGAAAGATTGCTTCAGTCTGCGGACGTTTCTATGCCATGGACCGTGACAAGAGATGGAACCGTGTCAAGGAGGCTTACGACCTTCTCGTTGAGGGCAAGGGTGCTGAATTCACGAGCGCCCTGGAAGGTATCAAGGCTTCCTATGATGCCGAAGTTACCGACGAGTTCATCAAGCCTATTGTGGTTACCGAGGATGGTGCTCCGGTCGCAAGAATCGAGGAAGGGGATGCCGTCATATTCTTCAACTTCAGGAATGACCGTGCCCGCGAACTCACCGCTGTCCTCACCCAGACCGACATGCCGGAAGAGGGAATGCACACCATGCCTCTCTACTATTGCTGCCTCACTCCTTATGACGCATCATTCAAGGGACTTCACATCCTTTTCGACAAGGAAGAGGTTACCGACACCCTTGGCGAGACCGTTTCCAAGGCAGGCAAGCGACAGCTCAGGATTGCCGAGACCGAAAAATATGCCCACGTCACATTCTTCTTCAACGGCGGACGCGAGACTCCTTTCGACCTCGAAGACAGGATCCTTGTCAATTCTCCAAAGGTTGCGACCTATGACCTCAAGCCAGAGATGAGCGCCATCGAAGTAACCGACAAACTCATCGGTGCCATCAGCGAAGAGAAAGAGGACATGATAATCCTCAACTTCGCAAACGGGGACATGGTGGGACACACCGGAGTCTACAAGGCAATCAAGAATGCCGTAGGATGCATCGACGGTTGCGTGGAGGCTGTGGTGACGGCAGCAATCGCCCATGACTATGTTGTCCTCCTTACTGCGGACCACGGCAATGCCGACTATGCTGTCAATGAAGACGGTACGCCGAACACTGCCCATTCCCTCAATGAGGTCCAGTTCATTGTCATCAATGCTGGTGAGGAAGTGAAGACGGTGAAGGACGGGGCGCTCTGCAATGTGGCTCCGACCATCCTCAAGCTGATGGGCATCCCCCAGCCTGAAGCAATGACTGCCGAACCTCTCATCTGAGGTCCTGCATCGGGACTAGTGTACCAGGATGAATCTCGGTGAACTGACCTTTTCGCCGTTCAGGTAGTAAGACCGGTTGCAGGTCGGATTGCGGCCTTCCTTATGGTTGCTGCAGACATACCGGATTTCGTCCCTTGTCCCGTCAGCCCATCTGATTGAAAGAATCTCATCCATGTCAGCGGCTCCGTCGATTTCTCCGAATCGCATGAAGAAGCCGCTGACATTTCCGTTTCCCGCCATCTCGCCGTTCATCAGTACGAAGCCGTCCATCCTCGGAAGATAGGCTTTTGTCCGGGATGTGTCGGCAACTTCGTTCCTGATTGTTTGGTAGTACATTTCCGTGCTTGCGGGATATTCAATGCCCTGGAAGGTGAGGGTCGAGCCTTCGATGATGTTGTCGGGATACTCCGGATTCAGGAGGTCGTTCCCGTACCGGTCACTGACGAAGAAATCCATCACGACCGGGGCCCAATCCACTTCGTAGCTGGAACCTATCACCTCGGAGCAACTTGAAAGGGTGGCTGCCATCATTGCGATTGCAGCCACCTTGCTTACAGTGTTTTTGCAGTAATTGTACAAGCGGTTCATCAAACGTTCATCGTTGTATTTCTGATTGACCAAATGCTCGTCTACCCGGAATCTTGCATCATCGGGATAAATATTCCG
>JBJFDD010000391.1:0-3930 GCA_051889815.1 Candidatus Cryptobacteroides sp.
GGGACTGAGGATGTTCTGCGGATTGTCGCTGATGAGCCTTCCGACGTTCCAGGTGATCTCACCGATAAGGCCTTCCTGGATTTTCTTGAATGACTCGACGTAAGGACGCTGGTGGTGACGCTGGGTTCCGCAGACAACGCTCAGTCCCTTGGCTTCAGCCTGCTTGGTGGCAGCCATGATCTGGCGGTAGCCCTTTGAATCCACAGCGATAGGCTTCTCGAGGAAAGAGTGGACACCCTTTTCGGTAGCATAGGCGAAGTGGGTCGGACGGAACACCGGAGGGGTGGTGATAATGACCATATCAACACCGGAATCGATGACCTGCTTGTAAGCATCGAAACCAACGAAGCAGTTCTCGTCGGCAACTATCTGGTTCCTGCCCTTGAGAGCCTCCTTGACGCCGTTGAGACGGTCCTCGAACACATCTCCGAGAGCCAGGACGGTGATTCCGTCAGCAGCGTCGAGAAGGTTCATGATTGCACCGGAACCACGTCCGCCGCAGCCGATGAGACCGACCTTGAGTTCCTTTCCGTCAATTGCCTTGTCAGGAAGTTCAGGCACATAATACTCGCCCGGGTTTCTGAGTGGAGTAACCTTGTTGCCGTTTGCGCATGACGCGAGAAGCGGTCCGGCAACGATTCCAGCGACACCGATCTTTGCACTGGTGCCCAGGAATGATCTTCTGTCCATAGATTTGCTCATAGTTTGTTTGAATTATGCAGTTATTGTGAGATTTCAATTCCTTCGGGGACCTCGCAGACCACACGGAACCCGATTCCCTTGATGTCGGAGTACCACCAGATGCTCTTCGGATTCTGCGGATCAGTCCGCAGCCAGGCCTCGTTCAGGGTGTGGCTCCTGCTCGCACAGCGGACCCTTGACGCGTCATCGGAATAACATCCGCCCCTGACGACATGCTCCTCTCCGCTCTCCGGTCCTTTCGGGTCAACCGCCCCGTCGGGGATCCTTGAATATGCATCCTCGGCATACCAGTCCGAGCAGTACTCCATAACATTTCCGAGCATGTTCTTGAGCCCGAAAGGATTAGGCTTGACAGCGGAAGCATCTGCGGTGCGGCTGCCGCTGTCGCCGTCATAGACCACATAGCGGCGGATGACAGTGGTGTCCGCGGCCTTGAACTTGCGGATGAATCCTTCGTTTGAATATGTCTTCGGACTGCCCTCGAAGAAATACGGGGTCGAGGTCCCGCCTCTTGCGGCATATTCCCACTCGGCCTCGGTCGGCAGACGGTACTTGCGGCCCGTCTTGAGGGAAAGCCACTGGCAGAAAGTCTGCGCGGAGTACCAGGTCATGGTGATGGCAGGGCGCTCTCCCATACCCCATCCCTGGTCAGGGAAGCCGAAAGGAGGGGTCGGACCGCTGACAGCGTCGCAGTCCTCCCTGCTGTTGTTGGCATAGATTTTTGCCGGAGGAGTCCTTCCCTCAGACATGGTCTCATTGTAGAATTCCCAGAACTGGTCCCAGGTCACTTCAACCTCTGCCATGAAGAAAGGCGAAATCCTGACTTTCTTCTGTGGACCTTCGTCAGCTCCCCGGAACGGCTCATTTTCCGGACTTCCCAGAAGGAACTCCCCGCCGGGAACCGCAATCATGCGGATGCAGGCGCTTGTGCCGGGCACAGTCTCGTCGAAGGAAGTGAAAGAGGTCACCTCTGCAGCCTTCTCGTACTTCACTCCGGAAGTGACCGTCATTACCTTGCCCTTGAGGCTCTTGTGCTCGTAGCCCGGCATCTGGTGACCGGCATCGAGATGGCAGCTGATGCACTGGAGATTCTGCTCCCGGGCATTCTCCTCGTAGTGGAGATGGGCGGTGATACCGTCGTCGGAAATGCCTTCAGGGAAAAGATTGACGTGGCACTTCTCGCAGGACTCGTTGTACACGATCCCGGTGGCGTAGGTCAATTCCCTCCTGGACTCCCAGTCGAAACTATCCGGGTCCTTGGTCCATTTGGACCAGATGTCCTTGGCTCCGGACTTGGCCTTTGCCATCCAGTATCTCATCGGAGAGTCCTCTTTCGGAGGCAGATGGCACTCGGCACAGTCAACTACGGCTCCGCTGGAGGTGTTGTAGTGCTTGGACTTCTTCCAGTCGGCATCTGCCTGTTCGTGGACATGGCAGCTCATGCAGTACTCGCTGGATGAAGTCCTGGCCATTGTGTGGCCAATCAGGAGCATCGCTGACACTCCCAGTACCAGTCCGCCGGCAGCGGACAGGAGGACCGTTTTCAGTATCTTGGATTTCTTCTTCTTTTCAGACATGTTCCGGGATGTTGGTAAACCAGTGCGGACTTTGGAATCTGACCGTTAAAAATAGTGAAAAAAAACGGAAAACCCTAAATGACTTTCTGAAAATCACGGAATATAGACAATAATGTAGTACATCATCACCCCGGCTGCAGCCAGTTTGAGGCCGGTCCCGAAAAGGAATCCCAGGAGCGAGCCAAGGGCGGCGGTGACAGACTGGACACCGCTCTTGCAGCCGAAGAACAGTTCTGCGAGGAAAGCCCCGAGGAAAGTACCCAGGAATATGCCGACCGGAGGGACGAACATCCCGACCAGCAAGCCGGCAATGGCTCCCCTTCCGGCAGCCTTCGAGCCTCCGGTAAGGGAGGTGAATTTCGCCGGCACGATGTAGTCAAGGACGGATACCACCACCGTAACTCCAAGCCAGATAAGAAGGAAGGCTGTGCTCATCGGTTCGCCGGAGGAATTTGCTCCGCCCCCGCCCAGGTAAAGAATAAGGAGTCCGACCCAACTGACCGGAGGTCCGGGCAGGCCGGGAACGATGCTGCCGATTATGCCTATCAAACCGCATATGACAGCCAGGACGACAAGGATGGTTGACATATTCAAAAAATCAAGATCATGACATTGCCGCTTCGACGTCGTCCGGGAGGATTGGCAGGCGCTGCACCCCGGTGCGTCTTGCGCCGTCGGCCGTGACAAGCACGTCGTCCTCGAGACGGATTCCGCCGAAATCGCGGTAGGATTCAAGTTTTGCGTAGTTGACGAAGCCCCTGTCGGTGCCTTCCGCCTTCCACTTGTCGATCAGGGCAGGGATGAAATAGATGCCCGGTTCGTCGGTGATGACATTGCCCGGGACAAGCCTTCGGGCCATCCTGAGGCTGCCCAGACCGAGCTGCGCCGAACGGATCTGGTCGGAGTCGTAGCCGACGAGATTCTCTCCCAGGTCTTCCATGTCGTGCACGTCAAGACCCATGTTGTGTCCCAGTCCGTGCGGCTGGAAGAGGCCGGCGATGCCAAGGCTGACCATCTCGTCAACATCACCGCGCACGAGGCCGAGTTCCTTCAGCTGCTCAAGCATCATCCTGGCGGTTGCGAGATGGACTTCCCTGTAGGTGACTCCAGGCCTGGTGAGGCTGAAAGCCAGTTCGTTGGCATTGCAGACAATCTGGTAGATCTCCCTCTGCTTCGTGGTGAAACGGCCGCCTGTCGGAAGCGTCCTGGTGAAGTCGGAAGCATAGTGCATGTTATTTTCGGCACCGGCATCGATGACCATCAGTTTGTCGTCTTCGATAACCTTGTCATGCAGATGGTTATGGAGGGTCTCGCCGTGCTGGGTGAGAATCGTGGCGAATGACACTCCCCATCCCTTGGACAGGGTAACACCTTCCATCATTCCGACAACTTCCTGCTCGATGCGTCCGACCTTGACATTGTTGCGGGCGACGGTGTGCATCTCGTAGCCCAGGGCGCAGGCGTCGTCAATCTGCTCGATCTCACACTCTTCCTTGACCAGCCTCATCGAGATGACGGCACGGGTCAGTTCTCCGGAAGACTTTTCCTTGACCTGTGCGGCGGGGATGCCGGTAAGACTTGAAAGCTTCAGGGTGTTGAACCAGCGGGAAGGCGGGAGATAATGCACCTTCCTGCCCTGGGAGATGGCCTT
>JBJFDD010000392.1:0-3874 GCA_051889815.1 Candidatus Cryptobacteroides sp.
TTTCAGGATTGCCACTACCTCGCTGACAAGATAAGTGCTGCCGCCGACGAAAATGAGGGGATCAGGCGCATCTTTCCGTTCGGCGGCCCTTGCAAGGGAGAAAGCCATCCCGAGGGCGGTCCTGGGATCGGGGGCATCGTGGACGCGGGCTTTGTTCCTTCCCGTCCTAGAGCAGAAATCCAGATAGCGGGAGGTCAGCTCCTTTTCAGGCAGGGAACGCGAGATGGAAGGGTTTGTGAATATGTAGGTTGCCCCTTGCGGCATCAGCGGCATGATGGCATCCAGATCCTTGTCGGCCATCACCGCATAGATGACAATCAGCGAAGAGTACTCCCCTTTCGCGAGCAGGGACTCCAGCTGGGTGAAGTTCTCCTTCAGGGCTGCCGGATTGTGCCCGATGTCCGCTATCACTGCGGGATGGTGGCTCAGGCACTCCCACCTGCCGTGGAAGTCCATCCTCCGCGCCGTCCTGCAGATTGCCGGGACGATGGTCTCCGACTGACCCAGGGACGCATAGAACGGCATCCGGGAAAGGATGTCCAGGGCTGCGAGCACAGTCCTGAGGTTCTTCTGCTGATACTCCCCCCGGAGGTCCATCGCCTGCAGGATCCGCTTTCTCCTGTCCCATAGACGAGGTTCCGAGTCCTGGGCGAACTCCAGCGGGCAGAGACCAGAGGCGGCAGCTTCGAAGACAGGCCTTGTCTCGGGAAGATATTCACCGACAAGGGCCGGGACGGAGCGTTTGAATATTCCTGCCTTCTCGGATGCGACTGCCCCGAGGGTGTTTCCGAGCAAGGCGCAATGGTCGAGCGCAATGCTGGTGACCACCGCGAGGTCGGGGGTAATGACGTTCGTGCTGTCAAGCCGCCCTCCGAGTCCGACCTCGATGACAGCGACATCGACCTTCTGGTCGGCGAACCATCTGAACGCCATTCCGGTGGTGATCTCGAAGAACGAAAGGTCAAGGCTGTCCATCAGCTGTTCATTGGCACACAGGAACGACCAGGCGGCCTCTTTCGGAATCAGTTCCACGGGACCTTCCCCGTCCTTTATCCTCATCCTCTCCCGGAAATCGAGGATGTGGGGCGAGGTGTAAAGGCCCACCTTCAGACCCTGGGCAGCGAGGGCCGACGAGAGCATGTTGGCCACGGAGCCCTTGCCGTTGGTGCCTGCGACGTGGATGGTCCTGAACTTGTCCTGAGGATTGCCAAGCGCGGCACAGAAGCGTTCCATGCGGTCAAGACCGGGTTTGTAGGCATCGGAGAAGGGGACCTTCTGGACCGAGGGGAACCTGGAATATATCGAGTCTATTTTATTCTTGTAATTTTGTTCGGAAAAACTGTTCATGCTTATTGATGTTCTATTTGAACTGTTTTCAAATTTACATATATTTACAACATTTACAGACAATATTGCTGAATAATGGAGGAAAATAAATCCGCTCTTCACTCGACCTACATAATCGACGGGGTCCAGATGAAGCTCACCCCTGCCGAAATACTCGACGGCTGTCTGCGCTCCAATGCACCTGGCGTGGAGCCATCCGGGGACTTCGCCCAGATCATCGACGAGACCCTCGACCCTGCACCATCCGCCGCCAGATTCGAGACAGCCCGGGCAAAAGAGTACCTGGAAGGCATCCGGAGCCTCCCCGGCCCCCATGAGGATTGTCCGATGGAGTACTCGGACCAGTACACCAGGAGCCGCATCGCGGAAGCCCTACTGGATGCGATCTGGCGGAAAGGGCACTTCCGTCTTGAAGACCTTTCGCTCGAGGCGGAATGGAAGTGGAATCCCGGCAGGCTCGGGAACATGGCGGCATTCTACTCTTCCACCGAAGCCGCAGCGGACCAGATCGAATGTCTGGGAATATGCCTGAGCGGGTACACATATTCAGAAACCGCTGCCTCAAGCCGCGTCACTTTCAACGTCGGGGCCGCGGGAAGGGACGAAGTGGAGGTCAAGGACGATTCCGAGGAGGAACTGCTTTCCCCTTCGCCTTTCGGCAGCGAATGCCCCTCCATCGGCCACAACCGGCTCACACCGGCATCGGCCCTGCCTGACCGGGAGAGCTGGATCATCTACATTCCTTTCGACTCCTGCGATTTCCGCCTCGGCAGTTCCCTGCTCTGCAAGGCATTCGGAAGCAACGGAGACCCCTACCCGGAAGTCGGGGACGCGGACTACTTCATCGACTGCTACGAGGTCGTGCGGGAGTTCGTGGAAGACGGGGTCGTCATTGCCGGGACAACGGTCGGTGCAGGCGGTCTGATGGCGGCCGTGGCGGAATTGCTTCCCGGAGAGACGGAGATTCTTGCGGACATCAGCGGAATCATGGGCGCCTACGGCGAGAAAGATGCCACAAGGGTGCTCTTCGCCGAGATCCCGGGAGTTCTCATCCAGATCAGGGACATTGACTACGACTATGTCGACGCTGAACTTCTGCTTCAGGACATAGCATATTACCCGATAGGACATCCCCGTCCGGGTTCCGGCGGAATCATGTTGAGGGAAGGAGGAGAAAGCGGGATTTCAGGCATTCTCCAGTCCCTGCTCAACAGCCAGGCCTCGGAAGGGGAAGATTGATTTCATTCAGTTTCAGAAATGGCAAAACAATACGCAAACGTTCCTTCCAAAAGGAAGGCGGGCGACAAGCCCAAGATTTTCGTTCTCGACACGAACATCATTCTCCACGACCACAGGGCAATCCGCAAGTTCAAGGACAATGATCTGGTGATTCCGATTGTCGTGATAGAGGAACTGGACAAATTCAAGAAAGGCAACGATGCCCTGGCGCTCAATGCCAGAGGCTTCATGAGGGACATCGACAGGATCACCGAGGGACATACCTTCGGAAAGAACGGTGTACCGATCGACAAGGAGCACGGCAACATCAAGATCGAGCCTTGCCACCCGTTCCCTCCGGAGCTTTCGGGGCTGTTCTATGACGACATCCCGGACCACAGGATCCTCGCCACAGCAATCTGGGTCAGGGACAACAACCCGGACAGGTTCGTGGCACTGGTCACAAAGGACATCAACCTCAGGATGAAGGCCAAGGCGGCCGGGATGGAGGTCCAGGATTACCTGACCGACAGGGTCGAGGAAGAGAAGGTGGAGAACTCGGCGAAGGAGGTCATATTCATTGACTCCCCTGCTGCGGAGGTCGTTTCCGCCCTTGCCTACAGTCCCGGGACATCGGTTGACTGGAAAATGGTGGCGGACAAGGAACCGAAGCCGAACCAGCTCTACAAGATAAGGAATGAAGGCAGCACAATCTGCGCAAGGTACGATGACAGGACCGGGAAGATAGTCCTCGTCAAGAACCGCACGGCGTACGGGATCAGGCCGAGGAACGACGAGCAGAAATTTGCAATCGACGCCTGCCTCAATCCGGACATCCAGCTTGTGTCGATGACCGGCGGGGCCGGAACCGGAAAGACCCTGATTGCCCTTGCGGCGGCCCTGGAGCAGGCCAGGGACTTCGAGCAGATCATCCTTACAAGGCCGACTGTCGTTCTCGGCAACCAGGAAATCGGCTTCCTGCCGGGCGACCAGAGGACCAAGATGACTCCTTTCGTGCAGCCCCTGATGGACAATCTCAATGTCATAAAATCCCAGTTCAGGCCATCGAGCAAGGAGGCGCTGAAGATTGAGGAGATGCTCAAGAGCGAGAAACTGCTCATCTCGCCGCTGGCCTACATCCGCGGAAGGAGCCTGGGAAACGTGTTCTTCATCTGCGACGAGGCGCAGAATCTTACCCCGAACGAGATCAAGACCATCATAACAAGGGCCGGAGAAGGGACGAAGATGGTCTTCACCGGAGACATTTTCCAGATTGACCAGCCTTATCTGGACAAATGGTCCAACGGCC
>JBJFDD010000393.1:0-14126 GCA_051889815.1 Candidatus Cryptobacteroides sp.
AAAGCAGCTAACCGGGATCATTGGAGCGCTGGCTCTGGCCGCCTTCCTGATGATTTCGGGAATGGTCTCATGCAGCAGATTCGGCAGAAGTTCCGGACAGAGCACTGAATTCGCCACCTTCATAAAAGCCCACACCGGAGGCATCATCTCGGACAAGGCGACGATAAAGGTTGAACTGGCGTCCAACATACCCGACGTCGAGCCGGGAAGTGACCTCAAGGAAGGCATCCTTTCCTTTACCCCATCGATGAAAGGAAGTGCCAGATGGCTCACTCAAAGCATGATAGAATTCATCCCCGATGACGGCCAGCTGAAAGCGGGGCAGGCCTATACGGCCAAGCTACGTCTCGACAGGATCCAGGATGTGGGAAGCCGCAGGTTCAGGAAGTTCAGTTTCAGTTTCCTCGTGGCGCTCAAGGAGGCCATAGTCCATCCGGACGGAATCACGATCAGCGAGGATTCTCCGGAGATGGCAACAGCCTTCGGCACTGTTTCCCTGACTGAAGATCTGCCCCTGGAAAAGGTCAAGAACATGATTGTCGCGGAATACGGCGGAAAGAACCCGGAGGTCAGCGTAACCACCGGCAGCGACCCTCTCCACTACCGTTTCGAAGTACTCGGCCTTGATAGGGGGGACAAAGACAGGAAGCTCAGTGTCAAGCTGAAAAGCGGGAACACGGGATTCATCACCGACTCCAGATTCGAGACTGTCATCCCGGCAACTGATGATTTCAAAGTCCTCGGCGCCGAATATGTCGAAGCGGACGATCCGTACATCATCGTTTCATTCAGCGAGCCCCTTTCCCCGACAGCCTCTGAAGAAGGGATGTTCACCGTTGAAGGGGCCGGACGAATCCACACTCGGGTTGAAGAATCCAACGTCATCATCTACCTCGAGGACATCCATGAACACGCCCCGGTGCTTACTGTTTCAGACGCAGTAAAAAGCTATCGTTCAGACAGGTTGAAGGAGACATATTCAAAGACTTTCGACATTCAGGAAGGAATGCCTGCCGTCGAGATTCCGATCTCCGGAAACATCCTTCCCGACTCCCGCCAGCTGATTCTCCCGTTCAGGGCGGTTAACCTCAAGTCTGTGGACATCAGGGTAATCCAAATTTACGAGGAGAATGTCCTGATGTTCCTTCAGGACAATGACCTTGGAGGCAGCAGTTCGCTCCGCAGAGCAGGACGCCTGGTCTGCAGGAGATGCCTCAGGCTCGACTCGGACCCTTCCAGGAACCTGCACAAATGGCAGAACTTCAGTGTGGACCTTTCGGGCCTGTTCAAACAGGAGCCCGGAGCCATCTACCGCGTCCAGATTTCCTTTAAGGAAAGTTATTCGCTCTACGGCAAGAAGGACAACTTCAGAAGCGGAGCCCCTTCCGACGCCCTTCTGGACATAGCCTCGGAAGACATCACTCCGGAGGATGACATGGAGTGGGACGAGCCATACCCTTATTACTACAACAACTTTTATGACTGGAGCAAGTACAAGTGGGAAGACAGGGAGAATCCTCTCAAGCCTTCATACTACATGGACGAGAGCCGTTTCCCTGTCATCAACCTGCTCACCAGTAATCTCGGAGTGATTGCCAAATACTCCGGGGGAGACAGGCTATGGGTCAGTGTCAGCGACATCCTCACCGCCAATCCGGTCTTCAATGCAGAACTTTACGTGTACAGTTACCAGCTCAAGGAAATCGGCTATGCAAAGACAGGAACTGACGGAATGGCAGAGATCGAACTTTCGGGAAAGCCTTTCGCGGTTGTCACCAAACGCGGAGGTTCAACCAGCTACCTGAAAGTTTCCGAAGGGGAAGAAAACAGCCTCAGCCGTTTCGATGTGGGAGGGAAAGCCCTCGACCAGGGAATGAAAGCCTTCATCTATGGTGAAAGAGGAGTCTGGAGACCCGGGGACACACTGCACGTCACCATGATTCTCGAGGACAAGGAAGACCGGATTCCTGACAGCCACCCGGTTGCGATGGAGGTGTACACCCCGAACGGTCAGTTCTACACCAAACTCATCAACAGCAACGGACGGGACGGTTTCTACACCTTCGACATTCCGACCCTCAACAACGACCCGACAGGCATCTGGAATGCCTACTTCAAGGTCGGCGGGGCAACCTTCCACAAAGCCCTCAGAATCGAATCAGTCAAGCCGAACCGTCTTAAAATCAATCTCAACATCGGAGAAAAGACAATCGACGGAGGGGAAAAGTGCGACCTGGGAATAAACTCCTCCTGGCTCACCGGTCCTCGTGCATCGAACCTGCGTACGAACGTCAGGATGACCCTCAGGCGCGGAGCCCCGACCTTCAAGGGTTACGAAGGCTACACCTTCCTGAGCCCGCTTTCCGAATATGCCGCCAGCGAACACATCCTCGCGGACGTCCGCCTGGACCGGAACGGGGAAGCAAACCTGTCAGTGAATATGCCGGCTGCTCCCGATGCTCCCGGAATGCTTGCCGCTGACATCGTCACTACCGTTACCGAAGAAGGCGGGGATATGAGTTTCAGCACCGTCACGGTGCCATATTCACCATTCACATCCTACGTCGGCATCAGCCTGCCTGGCGACAGGGACAAATGCTTCGTAGAGACTGACAGGGACTACAATTTCAAGGTCGCCACAGTGGACAAGGACGGCAAGAGGGTTTCCGGAGTGAATCTCGAATATTCAATTTACAAGATGAAATGGAGCTGGTGGTGGGAAAGCCGCTCCGAAGAACTGGATTCCTATGTCAACGGATCTTCAGCCGAACCGATAGCAAAAGGAACGATGGTCTCCGGCAAGGAAGACTGCGCAGTGCCATTCAGGGTGGACTACCCGGAATGGGGCAATTACCTGGTGCTTGTCAGGAATATCGACAGCGGCCACATCTGCGGAAATGTTGTCTATGCCGACTGGCCTTCTTCAAGAGGCAGGGCACAGAGAAACGACCCTGACGCTCTTACCATGCTGTCATTCTCGACCGACAAGGACACCTACGATGTCGGCGAGACTGTCACTGTGCACATCCCATCGGCCACCAGGGCACAGGCCCTGGTCAGTATAGAGAATTCAAGGGCTGTCCTTTCCCGCGAATGGGTCAAGGTGAGCGGTGAGGAAGTCTCCTACACATTCAAGGTTACTCCCGAGATGGCTCCTAACTTCTTTATCCACATCTCATTGGTACAGCCGCACGAGAGAGTGGGGAACGACCTGCCGATAAGGCTCTACGGAGTGCTTCCAGTGATGGTCAACGACACGGAGTCCCATCTCGAGCCGGTTATCGGCATGGCGGACGTGCTCCGTCCTGAAGAAACTTTTACAGTGAAAGTCAAGGAGAAGAAAGGCAGGCCGATGACCTACACCATCGCAATAGTGGACGAGGGGCTCCTGGACCTCACTTCCTTCAGGACGCCGGATCCTTGGAATGCGATGAACGAAAGGGAGGCTCTCGGAGTCAAGACCTGGGATCTGTATGATGATGTAATCGGAGCCTACTCCGGAAGGTTCTCGCCGATGTTCAGCATCGGAGGTGACGAAACCATTGCACTGACCAGCAGGAAAGACAACAGGTTCAACCCTGTTGTCAAGTTCATGGGACCTTTCACCCTGACTACCGGTACCGCATCCCACAAATTCACTCTGCCGATGTACGTCGGAAGCGTGAGGGTGATGGTGGTTGCAGCCAAGGATGCTTCCTATGGCAATGCCGAAAAGACAGTACCTGTCAAGTCTCCGCTGATGGTGCTGCCGACTCTCCCGAGGAAACTGTCCGAAGGAGAAAAGGTAACTATGCCGGTCAATGTCTTTGCATTGGAGGATGACCTGAAGGATGTCAAGGTCAGCATCAAGGTGGAAGGTCCGGTAAGTGTCGAGGGTGAAAGCGAGGTTCCTGTACATTTCGACAATCCGGGGGACCAGGTAGCCGGATTCGCGCTTAAGACGACCGGAGTCGGTACCGCAAAGATTCATGTGACGGCAGAGGGCAAGGGACACAAAGCTTCACAGGATATCACCATCGAGGTCAAAGAACAGAATCCTGCCACATTGTCCGTGACGGAAGCCATAATCTCAAAGGGAGAGGACAGGCATTTAGGCTTCTCGCCTTTCACTTCCGGTGGAGACAACAGGGCGGAACTTACCCTGACAGGTTACCCGTTCTTCGATGCCAATGGGGTATATTCATTCATGAATGCCTATCCTTATGATTGTACGGAGCAGATTGCAGCACGCGGCATCGCTCTGCTTTCCATCAAGGATATGATAGCCCAGGACAGGAGCGAGGCTGTCGAAAGGATGATTCCGTCCCTTCTGGGCCAACTCTACCAGAGACAACGGTCCGACGGAGGTTTCGCCGCATGGCCGGAGAATCCCGATTCACAGTCCTGGGTTTCCTCGATGGCAGGTCATTTCATGATTCTCGCCCAGCAGTCCGGCTACACAGTCAGCAAGGGAGTGCTCGCCAGCTGGTCACGCTACCAGAAGAAAGGTGTACAGAACTACCGTAACAGCGACTCGAAGTTCCTCTGGGATCTGGAACAAGCATACCGTCTGTTCACCCTCACCCTCAACAACGATTCCCAGAACGGAGCGATGAACAGACTAAAGGAAAGCCAGGGCCTGTCGCCTCAGGCTTGTCATATGCTTGCAGGAGCATATTCACTCGCTGGCAAGAAAGTCGTCGCCCAGGAAATGCTCTCGGGAGCCGGACACAACTACGGAGCCTACCAGGAAAAGGAGGAAACCTTCGGTTCTCCTCTCAGGGACAAAGCCGTGGCCATGTACGCACTCCTGCTGGCAGATGACACAGGTGGAGCACTCCTGCTGGCCCAGGACATCTCAAAGGCCATTTCCTCGGGTTGCTACAGTACTCAGGAAGCCGCTTTCTGCTCCCTCGCAATGAAGGAGCTTGCCCAGAAGTCAGGCAATGGCCTACTGAGCGCAAACGTCAGAAGCGGGAGTACCTCTACTCCGGTGCAAAGCATGAAATCGACTGCCGCCATCCCGGTGGATACCGAAGCCGGAGGGATTGACGTTGAAAACACTTCGGAAGGGGTCCTTTATGCGCAACTGACCGTTTCAAGAGTCCCGGAGCCGGGAAAGAAGGTTGAAGCAAGAGCCAACGGCATCCAACTCCGGGTCGCCTACAGCACTCTGGATGGACACACCCTCAATCCTTCATCAATCCAGCAGGGAACGGAGTTCACGGCTGTCATCACCGTTACCAACCCGAACACGATAAAAGGCATCGAGAATGTCGCCCTTGTCCAGATGGTTCCTTCCGGATGGGAGATCATCAACGACAGGCTAGGTAGCAGCGCCAATGGAGACAATTCCGGTGTTGACATACGCGATGACAGGGTAAACTGGCATTTCGACCTTCCGAAAGGTGGTTCCAGAAGTTTCAGGGTCAGGCTGAATGCCGCCTATGAAGGTGAGTTCATCCTGCCGGTGACAAAGTGCGAGGCAATGTACGATCCGCGCATCAGCGCCAACACTGCTTCAGGGACTGCAGTCGTGACGAGGTAAGTTCCGATGAGGAAAAGGACCCGCCGAGTTTTGATAGCGGTATGCGGCATACTCCTTGCCGCATACCTTTTCTGTCTTCCGCGGGACCTTTTCAAAGGTACGTGCTATTCCACTGTCGTCACGGACAGGAACGGAGAACTTCTCGGAGCCAGGATTGCCGATGACGGCCAGTGGAGATTCCCTCCGTGCGACACGGTCCCCGAAAAATTCAGGGAAGCCATCATCGAGTTCGAGGACCGGTGGTTCCCTTACCATTTCGGAGTGAATCCTGTATCGGTCTGCCGCGCGGCTGTCGGGAACATCAAGGCCGGCCGTGTCACATCAGGGGGAAGCACAATCACGATGCAGGTCATCCGGATGTCACGAGGAAAGGAAAGGACGATGTACCAGAAGGCTATCGAGGCAATTATGGCCACACGGCTGGAACTCACGACATCCAAGAGAAAAATCCTTGCCATGTACGCATCCCATGCCCCTTTCGGCGGGAATGTAGTCGGCCTGGAGGCAGCTTCCTGGAGGTACTTCGGAAGACCTCCAGAAGAGTTGTCATGGGGAGAATCCGCCACCCTCGCAGTGCTTCCCAACGCTCCTTCCTACATCCATCCCGGGAAGAACAGGGAGAAACTTCTTGAAAAGCGGAACCGCCTTCTGGAGCGCCTGTACGAAAGAGGGAAGCTGGATTCGCTTGACCTGGTACTTGCCATTGAAGAGCCTCTTCCACTCGAGCCGGTACCCCTTCCCGGAGATGCCTGCCACATTGTGGAAAAGTATTCAGCGAAGGCCCATGGCAAAAGAAGCCGCTCCACAATTGACATCCATCTCCAGCGCCAGCTCCAGAGCCTGACTGACCGCTGGAACTCCGAATTCGCAATGTCCGGAATCAATGACCTTGCCGCAGTCATCGAAGATGTCGCCACAGGAGAGATCCTTGCCTATGTCGGGAATGCTTCTCCGGACAGAGTCCGGCCGGGATCCGACGTGGACATTGCAGGGGCCCCCCGAAGCACCGGAAGCATCCTGAAACCTCTCCTTTACTGCTCGTTGCTCCAGGACGGCGAGATTCTGCCGGGCACCCTCCTTCCTGACATCCCGATCAACATCAGCGGTTTCTCGCCACAGAACTTCAACCGCCAGTTCTGCGGGGCAGTGCCTGCCGGAGAAGCTCTCGCACGTTCGCTGAATGTCCCGGCAGTCCACATGCTAAGGAGAAGCGGAGTTGCAAAATTCCTCAACACACTGAGAAACTGCGGCATCAGAAGCCTCAACAGAAGCGCCTCGGACTACGGCCTGTCCCTGATTCTGGGAGGAGGCGAAGCGACTTTGGCCGAAATCACTTCGGCATATTCAAAGATGGCGGCATCCTATCTCTGCACAGACAGGGACGAATTCAAGGGCCGGGGGCGCCTCGGCGGATTTCCGATGACTGACAAATGTGCACTGTGGTGGACATTCGATGCGCTGAAGGAAGTCTCCAGACCAGACGAGATTGACTGGAGGATGATTGCCTCCGTGAAGAAGGTAGCCTGGAAGACGGGCACAAGTTACGGATTCAGGGATGCCTGGGCAGTGGGAGTCACTCCTGAATATGCCGTCGGAGTCTGGGTTGGAAACGCCCGGGGAAACGGGGTACCAGGCCTTACCGGAGCACGTACCGCAGGTCCGGTGATGTTCGACATCTTCAACATGCTGCCGACCAGGGACAGGACCACGGCATATTCAGGGAACGGATGGTTCCTCGAGCCCGCTCCCTCTGACGGGATAGAGGCTGAAGTATGCCACGAATCAGGCTGCCTGAAAGGGCCTGCCTGCGAGCATCCCGACACTCTTCTGCTTCCTGCGAAGGCGGTCGCTACTGAGGCATGTCCGTACCACCGCATGATTGAAGGGAAGAATGTCTTCATGCTGCCTCCCGCAATGGAATGGTACTACAGGCAGCTTCATCCGGAGTATTTGCCATTCGTGCCGGAAGAAAGGAGCGAATGGCCGCTGATGGAGTTCATCTATCCGGAGAGCGGTGCGGAAATCTTCATCCCGAGGCAACTTGACGGCAGTGTCGCGGGTATAACCTTCAACCTTGCCCACAGGGTACCTTCGGCCAAAGTCTATTGGCATCTGGACAATGAATATGCCGGCTGTACGCAATACATCCACCAGATGAGGATGACTCCCGCCGTGGGACGCCACAATCTCACCGTGGTGGATGAATCAGGCAACAGCCTTTACGTCAGTTTCAGAGTGTCCGACGGGGAACAGGCGCTCTACCCTACTCTGCCTTCACGCTGAAACGGTAGATGCAGGTGTGTGAGTAGGTCTGGCCGGGAGCAAGAAGCACTGACGGGAAGTCCGGTCTGTTCGGACTATCCGGGAAATGCTGGGTCTCCAGGGCAAGGGAACTTCTGTACTCGAATGGCTTTCCGCTGACACCGACTCCTGTCCCCTTGAAGAAATTGCCGCTGTAGAACTGGATTCCAGGCTGGTCGGTAAGGACTTCAAGATAGCGTCCGGTTTCCTCGTCCCAGACCGTGCAGGCAAGTTCGACATCCTTTTCGGAAGCCCTGTCAAGTACCCAGTTGTGGTCGTAACCGTGTGCATTTGCAATCTGGACATTCCCGGTGCAGTCGATTCTCTCGCCTATGCGGTGCGGAGTCCTGAAATCGAAAGGAGTACCCTCAACACTCTCGTTCGCTCCCAGGGGAATGCTGAGTGAGTCGATAGGGGTATATTCACTGGCATTGATTGTCATTACATAGTCGCAGACCGTTCCGACACCCTCACCCTTGAGGTTGAAGAATGAATGGTGGGAGATGTTGACCGGGGTGGTCTTGTCGGTGGTTGCCGAATAGACGACCCGGAATTCATTGTCCGCAGTGAGAGTGTAGGTCATCGTAACGTCCAGATTGCCGGGATAGCCCTCGAATCCGTCCGGACGCAGATAATGGAAAACTATCTCGTTGCCGGTTACGCTGGCAACCTCCCAAGGAACGCTGTCGAAGCCGTAGAGTCCGCCGTGGAGTGTGTTGACTCCGTTGTCGTTGGCAGGGACCTGATAGGTAACTCCGTCAATTGTAAAGGATGCGCCGCCGATCCTGTTGGCTACAGGGCCTACACAGGCTCCGAGAAAGCGCTCGCCTGTCGGATTGGCATATTCGGAGATGTTCCGGCGTCCGACGACGATGTCGGCGAGATTGCCTTCCCTGTCAGGGGTGAACAGAGTCACGACACGGCCGCCGAAATTGGTGACCTGCATCGTCAGATCGCCCTCTTTCAGGGTATAAAGGGCAACTGGAACATTGTTGATGGTGGTGTCGAATCCGGCCTCCGGCAGAAGATCCGGGACAGAAACGCCCTTCTGACTGCATCCCACAGTCAGCAAAATGGCTGTACAAAGGATGATTGGAGTTCTTTTCATCTGCAATTGCATATTATGATGCAAAATTAGCTATTTTTGCAAAAACAACCCAATTGCAGCAATGAGTATCAAACGAATTCTTTGCGCCATCTGCGCAGCAGTACTTCTCACCTCTTGTGGGACACAGCTCAATTCTTCATACCTCATGTCCGGCGGTCAGAAACTTGCCCAGGCAGCGGCCCTGACCGACGAGCAGATGAAGGCCTATGTAGCCCAGTCGATAGCACAGCTCGACAAGGAGAACACTGTCCTACCGGAAACCGACGCCTACGTCAAAAGAGTCCGCAGGATAACCCGGGGGCTGACCGAGGTTGACGGCACGCCTCTCAACTTCCAGGTGTACAAGACCAACGATGTCAATGCTTTTGCCTGCGCGGACGGAAGTGTAAGAATATACTCCGGTCTGCTGGACGTGATGTCTGACGATGAGGCCCTGGGAGTCATCGGACACGAAATCGGCCACGTGGCAATGAGCCATTCAAGAAAACAGTTCCAGCGCGCGCTGATGACATCGGCACTGCGTGATGCCGTCGTCTCCACCGGCGGAACTGTCGCAGCGCTTACCGCCTCCCAACTGGGAGACCTCGGGGAGGTGCTGATGAGCAAGAACTATTCAAGGAAGCAGGAGTACGAGGCCGACGATTTCGGCTATGCATTCCTGAAGGCTGCCGGCAAGAATCCTTGGGCTATGGCCATGGCATTCGAGGAACTTGAAAGGCTCTCTTCAGGGCAGTCTGCCTCAGGCGGCCAGAGCGCAATCGGAGCCAAGATCAACAATGCGTTCTCGGACCACCCGGCAACAGCCGACAGGATAGCAAGGATGTCCGAAAGGGCAACGGCTGACGGATTCAAGCGTCCTGCTGAATAGGGCACCCCCAACCGGATGGGACCCTGCCATGGATTCAATCTTCGGGTTCTATCTTCCGCCTCCACCGAAACCGCCGCCGGAGAAACCACCTCCGCCACCGAATGAAGTCATGCCTCCACCACCGCTCCAGCGCGTCTGGCTGTCGGACAGGTGCGAGGCATAATCCATTGCGGACTGGTTCATCCAGTTTGAGGAATTGCCTATCGTGCTCCAGATGATGACCGGAGAGAGTTCCTCCTGTCCGAACTGGTCTTTGGCAAGCTCGAAGTACTCGGGACAGACTTTCCTGAAATCCTTGTAAACCTGGTCGGCGATTCCGAAAAGGGTCGCGAAAATCAGATATTCATTCCACAGTTTGACCTCGACCACTCCCCTGTCGGAAATCAGGGTGAAATCCCTCAGGAAGTTGCGGAGCCCGAAAACCTGGCGGACATCAGATGCGTCCATGCTCCAGACCGAGGCGGGGTCACCCACCGATTCCTGCCAACGGTAGAGTTCCTCCGAATGCGACGAAGCCCATCTGCGGAGTTCCTTCTGCTGAAGGATTGAGTCATTTCCGGAGGCTTCCCTGAGGAAGTCGTAAAGGCGCTTCTCCAGACCGGCATCGGAGGAAGAATCTTCCTTTGTGTCGGGATATTCATTGATCCTGAAGGCTGGCTTTCCTTTGTCCTGGGGAACGATTGAGATAGCGCCTTTGTAGAAAAGCCTGGCGAGGTAAGCGCCTATCAGCCTTTCTTTCGCCTTGACAGAGTTTTCGAAAGCATTGAATATTCCGTATGCCTTCTTCAGGTCACCGCCTACAGGCACATCGCGGAACCACCCGACCTTCCTGCTAGGGACACCGCCCAGAAGAGCCTTCTTCCGGCGGTTTGTGCGTATCCAGTGCCAGATGGCCAGAATGAAGACCAGGCCAATAATCAGGATGAAGAATGCCGCAAAGGCAATCATTATCCAGGTATCGGAATCTTTCTCCCGATAGTCGCTGCCTTTCATCGCAGCCTGCCGTACCTCCTCGAAGGAGCGGTCCTCGGCAATAGTCGGGGAGAAAATACCTTTGCCGAATCGCAGCATCGCAATCAGGGCGCTCTGCCGGGAGAACTGCCCGGAAGACTTTGCCTTGACAACACCGTCGGCAAGTTGGATTTCACCATTGAAACCGAAGCCCCAGATAGAGACATTGTCAGAGGTGAAGGCTTGACCGGGCTTCCTGATGGTCAGCGAGACTTCACGGGGAGGTGAAGAGTGTCCCCGGGAAACGAACATGTGGTTGAAACCGTCGGCATCAGTATAGGAGCGGACAAGACCCGTCAGGAGATAGCTGACCCGGTACTTGTGAGGGCCGTCGCTTCCAACTCCCCAGCACAATTCGCAGCCGTCACTCTTCGGGACAATCCCGCAGCGTCCGGCCTTCTCGCGGCGGGAACGGTCAACATCCCAGGAACGGCCCTCGCTCACATAGGACACACCATGCTCGTCGCTGACTTCAAGGTCACGGATTTCCATCCTGCCCAGATTGCCCTCGACAAGATACCATTCCGTGATGTCGCCGCGCACATCAATGCTCCAGTACTCGGTGACATGGGCGGAACCATCATCCATCAGGGAGACATCGATGCGCAGGGAGTCAACGACACTCTGCGCAGAAAGCAATGTTCCAAACGACAGCAGAAAGGCGCAGGTGAGCGCCGCATGCAGTCTCATGGCACAATCATTTATTGAATATGTCGGAAACGGACGGAGCCTCAGACTTGGAGGCATCCTCCGGAAGCAGGTCCTGAAGTTCGAAATGCAGGAATGAAGCAACTATCGAAGAAGGCCACTGGCGGACCATCATGTTCATCTTGGTAACAGAATCGTTGAAGACCATCCTGCTCAGACGGACTTTTTCCTCATAATCCCTGATTCCTGCCATAGTCTCGCTGAACATCCGGTCAGCCTTGAGGTCCGGATACTGCTCGGCAACAGCATTGAGGCGGGAAAGGACCTGGGCAATGGCGTTTTCCTGACCGGCCATCTGCTCCGGAGTGGCGTTGGTGATACGCCTCTGGGCGATTACCTCCTTAAGGGTGTCATGCTCATGGATGGTGTACTGCCTGGTCATCTCCACAAGATTGGTAACCGCATCCCACCTGGTCCTGAGCTGGACATTGATTTGCGAAAGTGCGTTCTTTCTCTTCTCGTCAAGGGCGACGAGTGAACGCTGGGTACTGAAGAAATAGAGGAAGATTGCAACGGCTATTGCAATGACAATGATCAAAACGGTCATAATACTGAATGTTGAAAGATTAACCTACCACCCACACAAGCACGTGGTTGTCGAAAGTGATGTATTCGAGTTCGAATTCCTCTTCGTAGCCATCCTTGTGGATGAATGTCGCCTCAAGTTCGCCCTCACCCCTTGGCTTGAAATGCTCCACCTCGATCTGCTCGGCAAAATCCACACGGTAGGCGGAGACCCTCTTGTAGACCGCTTCCTTGGCACACCAGTAGATTGCGAGCTGCTCGTTCTTCCTGTCGTCGTCCAGGTCCTCGATCTCATCATCCGAGAGGGCCTTCTTCTCCACAACCGAGAAATCCCTGTCCAGGCATTCGATGTCGATACCGACATCCTCGTTGTCATCGAGGATTACCGCAACATACTTTCCGGTATGAGTGATGCTGATGTTCGTCACACTGTTCTCGAGGTAAGGCTTTCCGTTGTCGTGGTGGCTGAGGTAAACCTTTTCCCCGAAAAGTTCGCACAGGAGAGCGCGTACCGCAAGCCGCTGCTTGCGGAGAGACTCGTTGGCAATGAAGGAAATCTCCTCCATCTCATCGGCCGGAACAGATGCCAGTGCCCGCAGTTCTTCTTCAGTCTCAGTAATTTGCCAGACTCCCACAATGGTTCTGGTCTCTTCCAATTCTTTCTTCAGGTAAAGTGCCATACATTCTTCAATTGAGTCCAAACGCAAAAACCTCATCGGACTGTGTCCGACAAGTCTCATCCGGGATATTCATAGAGGGACAACAACGGATCGTCCGATCGGGAATCCGTCAATGAATTGCCATCTGTAATTACAGAACTGGGAGGTTCCATTTGCGTTGTTGAACTTGATTGCCGCAAATATAATGATTTTTTTGAAATGGAACGATAATCCGGAAGATTATCCATGGGAAATGGTTATCTTTGCATAAGAAAAGGAAAAAACGCATAGAACGTATTATCAAATATCAGAAAAATGGGATTCTTAACTAACGAGAAATTGACCATTGTAGGAGCCGGCGGAGCTATCGGTTCCAATATGGTTCAGACCGCCCTCATGCTCGGTCTCACTCCTAACATCTGCCTTTACGACATCTTCGAGCCGGGAGTTCACGGTGTGGCTGAAGAGATGTGCCACTGCGCATTCGAAGGTGCCAACATCACCTGGACAACCGACCCCGAGGTCGCTTTCACCGGAGCAAAGTACATCATCTCATCCGGAGGTGCACCCCGTAAGGAAGGCATGACCCGCGAGGACCTTCTCAAGGGCAACTGCAAGATTGCAGCCGAGTTCGGTGATTTCATCAAGAAATACTGTCCTGACGTGAAGCATGTCGTTGTCATCTTCAACCCTGCCGACGTTACCGCCCTCACCGCCCTCATCCACTCCGGACTGAAGCCTGAGTGCCTGACTTCCCTTGCAGCCCTCGATTCAACCCGTCTCCAGGAGGCAATCGCCAAGGAGTGCGGTGTAGCACAGAGCGAAGTCCTTAACGCACGCACCTACGGCGGACACGGCGAGCAGATGGCCGTCTTCGCTTCAAAGATCACCGTTGCAGGAAAGCCTCTTTCAGAGTACCACATTTCCGATGAGAAGTGGGAGGAAATCAAGCACACCACCATCCAGGGCGGTTCGGCCATCATCAAACTCCGTGGTCGCAGCTCATTCCAGAGTCCTGCCTACCAGGCCGTCAAGATGATTGAGGCAGCCATGGGAGGCAAGGAATTTACCTGGCCTGCAGGAACTTATGTCAACTGCGACAAGTGCGGCTTCAAGAACGTGATGATGGCAATGCCTACCACAATCGACGCCACCGGTGTCCATTTCACCGCACCTGAAGGAACTGCCGAAGAGATGGCAAATCTCCAGAAGTCCTACGAGCATCTGTGCAAGATGCGCGACGAGATCATCTCCCTTGGCATCATCCCACCGGTTGCTGACTGGAAGACAGAGAACCCTAATCTCTAGGATTTCCCAAGCGGATCAATGTACAGAGGCTGGCCGATGGGGCCAGCCTCTGCGTTTATTGCCCTCCGGCTTTCCGTTTTTGACTATTTGTACTATTTTTGCATTAGTAGA
>JBJFDD010000394.1:0-3837 GCA_051889815.1 Candidatus Cryptobacteroides sp.
TAGAGCACCTGCTTTGCAAGCAGGGGGTCAAGAGTTCGAATCTCTTTATCTCCACAAAAGACCCGGTCACCTTTGTGATCGGGTCTTTTTTTGTTATATTTGACCATGAGCATTCTGTTACGTAACGTGCTGCTCGATTCCGGGCGCACCAACATATTCATTGACGGGTACCGCATCGCCCGCATTGGCGTGCCAGGGGATTATCCCGCTTTACAGACAATTGATGCAGAGGGACTTGCAATCTTGCCTGCATTCTACAACACTCATTGCCATGCTGCAATGACCCTGCTCCGGGGCTATGCTGACGACCTGCCGCTCCAGACCTGGCTGCAGGACTACATCTGGCCCTATGAGGATTCCCTGACCGACGATGACATCGAGCGCGGGAGCGACATCGCAATCCGGGAGTTGATCCGAAGCGGCTCGGTTTTTTTCAACGACATGTATTTCGGCATCGACCGTACAATCCGCCTGGTTGATGCCCTCGGAGTCCGGGCCTGTATCGGGATTACCGTCATGGAGAACCATTCCAAGGCCGTTGAAGACAGCAAGAAGGACTTTGTAGACCATTTTGTGGACCCGACCGGAGGAAGGATCAGCCTGGCAATTGCTCCCCATTCTATCTACACAGTCGGCACCGAAAAGCTTGTCCGCTCGGCCGAGTGGGCAAGAAACAAGGGCCTGAAGATTCATATTCATGTCAGCGAGACGCGGAAGGAGGTCGAAGACTGTCTCAAGGAACACGGCATGACACCGGTCCGTTATCTTGACTCAATCGGTTTTCTCGGCCCCGATGTGGTTGCTGCCCATTGTGTCCATGTGGATCCGCAGGAATGGGACATCCTTGCGTCCCGGGGAGTGACTGTAAGCCATTGTCCTTGCTCGAACATGAAACTCGGAAGCGGCCGTTTCCCGTACGAACTGGCCATCCGTTCAGGTGCCAGGATAACCCTGGGGACCGACGGCGCCTCGTCTAACAACAATCTTGACATGCGCGAAGAGATGAAATTTGCTTCGCTCCTTGCCAAATGCGTGAGTGCGCAGGATGACTTGGCCCTTGAAAACTGTGGAGATCCTGCACTTCTGCCTGCTTCCACCGTCCTGGAGTGGGCTACTCTAAATGGAGCCCGGGCATTCGGCATCGATGCCGGCGAGATTGCGGAAGGAAAGATAGCGGACTGCATCCTGGTGGACCTGGAAGCCCCAAGGACCACCCCGACCCACAATCTTGTCTCGAACTGGGTATATTCGGCGACCTCGGACAGTGTCCGGGTTGTCATCTGTGACGGAAAAATAATCTGGAAACAATAAGCCTCTGTTATGAAACGAATCACCAGAAATCTTACTGTGGCTGCGGCCATGATCGCAGTCATATTCGCAGTTTCCGGCTGCATGGTCGGAAAGTTCATGTGCAACTATGCCCTTCTTCCCGAAGAGCACGGCAATGACATCGAAGGTGACCGCCTGAAGGTCGAGGAACGCTATCCCGGCATCATCGCCTGGTACGACGCCCTCCGCAGCGACGGGACCTACCGCGACGGGACCCTCGAAGGCGAGGGCGGCTGCAAGCTCTATTATGAATATGTCACCGCCTCCGACCCTGCCACCGCACAGGGCACGGCCGTAGTGGTGCACGGCTACACGGACAACCACATCTGTTTCCTCAACCTGGTGCGGATGTACCGGGATTCCCTCAACTACAATGTCCTCGTCCCTGACCTGCATCATCACGGCTACTCTGAAGGTGATGCTGTCCAGATGGGCTGGTTCGACAGGCTCGACGCAATCCGCTTCATCGAGAAGGCCCACGAAATCTTCGGTGACGACTTTCTCGTGATGCACGGCGTCTCGATGGGAGGTGCAACCACGATGATGACCAGCGGCGAGAATCTTCCTGAATATGTCAGGGCCTTCGTCGAGGACTGCGGCTATTCCTCGGTCTGGGACCAGTACAAGCACAATCTCAAGCAGATGTTTCATCTCCCGTCATGGCCTGTGCTCAACAGTGCCAACATCGTCTGCAGGCGCCGCTACGGCTGGGACTTCAAGGAAGCCTCTTCGATGGACCAGCTGGCCAGATGCGAAAGGCCGATGCTTTTCATCCACGGTGACAACGACGATTTCGTACCTACAGCCCACGTCTACAAGAACTACGATGCAAAGACCAAGGGTTACAAGGAGATCTGGCTGGCTCCCGGTTCCGCCCATGCAATGGCCTACAAGGACCATCCGGCAGAGTACACGGCCCACGTCAGGGCATTCCTGTCAAAAGTCCGCGACCTTGGGCTTTAGTTATCCCGTCAGCTATGGCATCACCAGTCAAGCAGAAGACCGTCTGGTTCTGTACCAGTTGCGGCAATGAGTTTCCCCAGTGGATGGGCAAGTGCCCTTCCTGCGGGGAATGGAACACCCTGACCGAGCACAAGAAGGTCCTGGGGGGCAGGTCTTCATCCCGAATGGACACCGTGCCGGGTGAAGGCAACCGTCCCCGCCCTCTTGGGGAAATCGATTCCACATCCGATGTCCGTGTCTCCCTCAACAATGAGGAAGTCGACAGGATCCTCGGCGGCGGCATAGTGGAAGGTTCCCTTGTCCTGATAGGAGGCGAACCCGGCATCGGAAAGTCCACCCTTTCCCTCCAGATCCCCTTGGGCTGCCCGTCCCTTCGGACCCTGTACGTCACAGGCGAGGAAAGTGCCCGTCAGGTGAAGATGCGTGCCGACCGGCTGGGGGGAGACTGTTCGAACTGCCACATATTCAGTGAAACCCTCATAGAAAATGTGATTGACAGGGCCAGGGAGATGATGCCCGAACTGATGATAGTGGATTCCGTGCAGACGATGTTCACAAGGACCGCAGAATCCACTCCGGGCTCCGTGACCCAGATCCGTGAAGTCGCTGCCATCCTCCTGCGTTTCGCCAAGGAAACCGGTATCCCGGTCATCCTCATCGGCCACATCACCAAGGAAGGCTACATCGCAGGGCCGAAAATCCTGGAACATATTGTCGATGTCGTACTCCAGTTCGAAGGAGACGACAGGGGAGCTTACCGCATCCTCCGGAGCATCAAGAACCGCTTCGGTTCCACATCCGAACTGGCTGTCTTCGAGATGACCGGCAATGGACTTCGCCAGGTATCCAACCCCTCAGAGATGCTGATTCCGATGCATGAGGCCGGACTCAGCGGCACCGCAGTGGCAGCCATGCTCGACGGCGCCAGGCCATTCCTCTTCGAGGTACAGGCCCTTGTCAGTTCGGCAGTCTATGCCACTGCCCAGCGCTCCGCGACAGGATTCGACGTAAGGCGCCTGAATATGCTGCTGGCTGTCCTGGAACGTCGTGCCGGCTTCAAACTGGCCCAGAAGGATGTCTTCCTCAACATAGCCGGAGGACTCAAGGTCAGCGAACCGGCCTGTGACCTGGCAGTAATCAGTTCGGTGCTCTCCTCCAATTTCGATTTTCCGATTCCTTCGGACACCTGTTTCGCAGGAGAAATCGGCCTGAGCGGAGAAATCCGGCCGGTGCCCCAAGTTGACCGCAGGATCTCCGAGGCTGCCAGGTTGGGTTTCGGCAGGATTTTCGTGTCGTCATTCTCTTCTTTTGAGATTAAGCCTTCCGGGATTGAAGTGGTCAAAGTCCCGGATGTCCCGCAGTTGGTCCGTACCTTGTTCAAGTAATTCCTATTTTTTTACTATCTTTGCAACCGTGCATGTCACTGTTGACTTGCAGTAACCGCTTTCAGTTATGAACTTAAGAGACATCAAGAAGGACATCAAGTATGTCATCGGAGCTTTCGTCGACGATTGCTCTCTTTTCAGTTTGGTAAACAGAATAGCT
>JBJFDD010000395.1:0-3836 GCA_051889815.1 Candidatus Cryptobacteroides sp.
AACTGGCTTCCAGGGACAGAAACATTCTCGTAGAAATACTTCTTGAGGGCTGCAATCTCATCGATGGCTTTCTTCAGACCGGCTTCGTTGCGTGCCATTCCGACATATTCCCACATGATATTTCCGAGTTTCTTGTGGATGGTATCTACCGGAACTTTGCCCTTGACAGCAAAGAGCTTGTCTATTCTTGCCTGAACTGACTTTTCGGCTTCTTCGAATGCAGGATCGTTGACGTCGGTCTTAGGCTCTGCAAACTTGTGTGAAAGATAGTCTGGAAGGGTTACAGGAAGTACGAAGTAGCCGTCTGCAAGACCCTGCATGAGGGCTGATGCACCGAGACGGTTTCCGCCATGGTCAGAGAAGTTGGCCTCGCCGATAGCGTAAAGGCCCGGCACGGTTGTCTGGAGATCGTAATCTACCCAGATACCTCCCATGGTGTAGTGGATGGCAGGATAGATCATCATAGGCTCCTCCCAAGGGCTCACATTGGTGATCTTCTGGTACATATCGAAGAGGTTGCCGTAACGCTCCTGGACTCTCTGGTGACCAAGTCTCTTGATGGCATCCGAGAAATCGAGGAATACAGCAAGACCGGTCTCGTTGACACCGAAGCCTGCATCACACCTTTCCTTGGCAGCACGGGATGCAACATCACGCGGAATAAGGTTTCCGAATGCAGGATAACGGCGCTCGAGATAGTAGTCCCTATCTTCTTCAGGTACCTGGGAAGCCTTGATTTCGTGCTTGCGGAGTTTCATCACGTCCTCCATCTTCTTTGGAACCCAGATACGTCCGTCATTTCTGAGAGACTCCGACATGAGGGTAAGCTTGCACTGCTGGTCTCCGTGGACAGGAATACACGTCGGGTGAATCTGCGCGAAACAAGGGTTTGCGAAGAAAGCACCCTTCTTGTAGCACTGTACAGCAGCAGAACCGTTGCTGTTCATTGCATTGGTAGAAAGGAAATATGCGTTACCGTAACCGCCGGTTGCAATCACGACTGCATGTGCCCCGAATCTCTCAAGCTTTCCGGTGACAAGGTTGCGTGCAATGATACCCTTTGCCTCTCCGTTGATGATGACAAGGTCAAGCATCTCATGTCTCGGATAGCTGGTGACGGTGCCGGCTGCAATCTGCCTGTTCAGGGCTGCATAGGCACCCAGAAGAAGCTGCTGGCCGGTTTGTCCGCGGGCATAGAATGTACGGCTTACCTGAACTCCACCGAAAGAACGGTTGGCGAGATAACCGCCGTATTCACGGGCAAAAGGAACACCCTGGGCGACACACTGGTCGATGATTGCAGCACTAACCTCTGCAAGACGGTAAACGTTTGCCTCACGGCTTCTGTAGTCACCTCCCTTGATTGTGTCATAGAAGAGACGGTAGACTGCATCATTGTCATTCTGGTAGTTCTTCGCAGCGTTGATACCACCCTGTGCGGCAATGGAATGTGCTCTACGTGGAGAGTCACTGATGCAGAATACTTTCACGTTGTAGCCAAGCTCACCGAGAGTAGCTGCTGCAGAGGCGCCACCGAGACCTGTACCGACAACGATGACTTCAAGTTTCCTTCTGTTGTTAGGATTGACAAGATGAAGTTCAGACTTACGTTTGGTCCATTTTTCAGCCAAAGGTCCGTCCGGAATCTTTGAGATTAATTTATCGGACATATCTAAAAATGATTTGTTTGATTTCAAATATTCTGATTAGTCTGCAATTTTAATGATTTTTATTGTGTTACGCAATTATTGACGATTAGTTTGGGCATGGATCTGCGGCACATTGCAACATATTTCCGGTAAGCCTTCCGCATCATGCAGGCATAAGCACAGTTGCCCATGTCCGGCCTGAAAGCCGAATCGACATATTCCTCAATCTTTGTGCATTGACTCTTGCAGCCTGTTGTGTAGCCGTATATTCCTTTGATTATCAATGAATAGTCACAAATAATACGGTTCTCTCCGGAGGAATTTCCCTTCATGAAGAAAGGAATCCTGTCCCTGTCGGAAACCATGATAGGAAGGTAGATGCAATTGCATGGACTTCCGAGGATTGTCCACATCACGGTGCGGAGAGGATCCTCACCGGCTGATACTCCCTCGAAGACTATTGAAGAAGAGGTGATTTTTCTTGTTATGGGATCTCCCGAGCGGCTTATCAAGTTGAACAGAGTCCTGTGGTCGGCAACAGAAATGTCGATTGAGGACATGATGTCGCAAGCTTTCCCGAACCTGTCCACTCCCCTTCTGTCCTGCGGTCTTCCGGAACGTGTGAAATTGGTCACGACCATGTACCCTCCCGGTTCCTCATTGACGTCAAACTTGACCCAACGGCTGTTGTCAACCTCATAATAGGCGGCGCCTCCGCAAGCATCGACTACTCCGAAATTTGCCTCGACACCCATAGGTCTGGAGAGGGTGTCAAGGAATATCTCGAAATCCCCCAGAGTGCGGCATATTCCCAGGGCCTTGTACATCAGGATACCTTCACGGTCCATCATCTCCGCAGGGACATCGTCGTCCTTGAGGTCATAGGTCGCAGTGTTCATTATGCAGAAACCCGCTTCATTGGTGCCAGACCACACTTCCCCACCATCCGACGAGGAATCCACAAGACCTATGAAAGAATATGCAGGTCCGGTGAACCTTTGTATCCTGTTGTTGAGATCACCGGAATCACGGTGTTTCATCATCACAGGCCTGCCGTCAGCCCTGGCTCCTGCAGAAATGATCACCGAAGTGCAGCAGAAAGCATCAGATGCAGCAATCAAGCCAAGGAGAGTAAGGATCAGAGCCCAAAATGGTCTTTCAGAACAGAGTCGGGTCATCAGTCTTTCGGGATAGATATTCATTTTCAAGTCCAATATGCCTGTAGGCCTTTTCAGTGGCCACCCTCCCTCTCTGGGTACGGAGAATGAAACCTTCCTTTATCAGGAAAGGCTCATAGACTTCCTCGAAGGTCCCGGTGTCTTCACTGATTGCGGTCGCGATGGTGTTTGCTCCCACAGGACCTCCCTTGAAAGTTGTGATGATTGTCCTCAGGATCCGGTTGTCAATGGTGTCCAGTCCCCTCTTGTCTATCTTGAGTTTGTCAAGAGCGTACCTGGAGATGTTGACATCGATATGACCGTCCCCCATCACCTGGGCAAAATCCCTCACTCTCCTGAGAAGGGAATTCGCTATACGAGGGGTGCCACGGCTGCGGAGGGATATTTCCTCTGCTGCATCGTCGTCGATTGTCACTCCGAGTATGCGGCTGCTTCTCTTGACGATGCGGACCAGATCGGCGACGTCGTAATACTCAAGGGCGCAATTGATTCCGAAGCGTTCCCTCAGTGGCGCAGTGAGAAGACCGCTTCTGGTTGTGGCGCCAACCAGGGTGAAAGGATTGAGGTTGAGACGTACGGAACGGGCTCCCGGACCCTTGTCAATCATTATGTCGATGACATAGTCTTCCATGGCTGAATACAAATACTCTTCCACTTCAGAAGAAAGCCTGTGGATTTCGTCGATGAACAGCACGTCACAGCTTTCCAGGGAAGTAAGCAGGCCAGCCAGGTCGCCGGGCTTGTCAAGCACCGGACCGGATGTCACTTTCATGTTGACCCCCATCTCGTTGGCAATTATGTGCGCAAGTGTCGTCTTACCGAGCCCCGGAGGACCGTGGAAAAGAACATGGTCCAGGGCCTCCCCTCTCATCTTTGCCGCTTTTACATAGATGTTCAAGTTGGACACTATCTCCCTCTGGCCGGTGAAATCATCAAGTTCCCGGGGACGGATTATTCCATCCAAATCCTTATCTTTGTCAGCGTTTGCTTTTCTGGGATCGAAATCAAT
>JBJFDD010000396.1:0-14103 GCA_051889815.1 Candidatus Cryptobacteroides sp.
GTTATAATTTTGTCTTTAATATGACCGAATTGATATGACCGAAGCGACAAAAAAGAAAATCACCAAGTGGTTCTGGATACTCGTACTGTCTCCTGTTGCCCTCCTGCTGTTCCTTGTTCTTCTGGTATGGATGTTTGCCGACATCCCTTCCTTCGAAGAACTTGAGAACCCCGACAACAAGCTGGCCACCCAGGTCATTGCCGAGGACGGGGAAATCCTCACCACATTCCATATAGAGAACCGGACCTACGTGTCCTATGAAGAGCTCTCCGAAAATCTTGTGCACGCCGCTGTCGCCACCGAGGACGTCAGGTTCTACAAGCATTCAGGCATTGACTTCATAGGCCTCGGCCGAGTCTTCTTCAAGACTATCCTGCTGCGCAATTCGAGCCAGGGCGGAGGAAGTACCATCACCCAGCAGCTTGCCAAGACGCTGTACCCGCGCGCAGAGATGGAAAAGAAGGTTCCGGGAATATACCACATCAGGATGGTCTGGACAAAGCTCAAGGAGTGGATTACTGCCGTGAAGCTCGAAAGGGACTACACCAAGGATGAAATCATGACGATGTACCTCAACTCGATCTTCTTCGGCAGCGGTGCCTACGGGGTCCGTGCCGCGGCCGAAACTTTTTTCGGGAAGCTTCCGTCCGAATTGACAATCGAGGAGAGCGCGATGCTCGTTGGAATGGTCAACAAACCTACCCGCTACAATCCTGCCCTCAATCCGGACAAGGCCCTGACAAGAAGGAATTTTGTCATAGGCCAGATGGAGAAAGCCGGCTATTTCGATGACCTTGCGAAGGCTTCGGGCGTCAAGCCTGCCGCCTTCCGCGACTCCATCCGCCAGATTCCCATCACTCTTGACTACCAGGTCCAGGACCACAATTCCGGCCATGCCCCGTATTTCAGGGACATGGTACGCCGCGTGATGTCCGCAAAGAAGCCGAAGCGTTCCTCATATTCAGTGCCGGAAGACTACACCGCCGACTCGTTGGCCTGGGAAACTGACGACCTCTACGGCTGGCTGGAGAAGAACAGGAAGACCGACGGTACTCCGTACGACCTGGACAAGGACGGGCTCCGGATCTACACGACCATCAACTACAGGATGCAGAAATATGCCGAAGAGGCTGTCCAGGAGCGGATGAGGGACCTCCAGGCTGATTTCCAGAAGGATCTCCGCCACAAGACCAACAAACCGTTCTCGAACGACATCGATGCCCCGACCCGGGACAAGCTGATGCAGCAGGCCCGCAAGTGGAGCGACCGCTACAGGATTCTCAAGAAGAAAGGGCTCAGCGAACCGCAGATTCTCAAAACCTTCTCCGAGCCTGTGAATATGCGGATCTTCGCCTACAACAAGAAAGGCTACATCGACACTACCATGACTCCGGACGACTCCATCCGCTACTACAAGTCCATTCTCCGCACTGCTTTCGTTGCAATGGAACCGGGAACCGGTCATGTCAAGGCCTATGTGGGCGGTCCCAATTACAGGTATTTCAAGTATGACAACGTCCGTCAGGGCAAGCGTCAGGTCGGTTCGACAATCAAACCGTTCCTCTACACACTTGCGATGCAGGAAGGCCTGACCCCATGTACCAAGGTTACCAATGTGCCGGTCACCTTCCTGACCCCGAACGGCGAGACATGGACACCGCGAAGCACCGACAAGGAAGAGTGGATCGGAAAGACGGTAACCCTCAAGTGGGGGCTCACCAACTCCTCCAACAACATCTCGGCCTTCCTGATGAAGCAGTACGGTCCGGAAGCAATGGCGGACATGATGAGGAGGATGGGTATCCAGAGCCATGTGGACGAGGTTCCGTCCCTGTGTGTAGGTCCTGCTGACCTGTCTCTCTGGGAGATGGTTGCGGCCTACAATACCTTCCCTTCAAGGGGAGTCTATGTCACTCCGCTTTTCGTGACCAGGATAGAAGACCGCCAGGGCAATGTCCTGAGCGAGTTCACCGGCCGCAAGCGTGAGGCCATCGCCGAGAGCACGGCCTACCTGATGGTCAACCTGATGGAAGGAGTTGTCCAGGGTGGAACTGCCAGCCGCCTTCGCTACCGCTACGGCCTTACAGGCGAGATTGCCGGCAAGACCGGTACGACCAACGACAATTCCGACGGATGGTTCATCGGCTACACTCCGACCCTTGTCGCCGGCGTGTGGACCGGGGCTGAAGACCGTCAGGTGCATTTCCAGTCCACATCCCTGGGACAGGGGGCCCACATGTCTCTTCCGACCTGGGGCATATTCATGAAGAAAGTTCTTGCTGACGGGACTCTCGGCATCTCCGCAAATGACAGGTTCGTCGCTCCGGCGGGGAATTTCGAAGGCCTGGGCTGCACGGGAGGCGACAATGATGCCGCTGAGGCATATCAGGCGAGGGAAGAAGATTATTATTTCGAATAAACATCACATTTGCAATGGGCAAGTACAAAAAGATTGCGGTAATCTACGGAAGCGACTCCTCGGAATGGGAGGTTTCCTGCCGCAGCGGAGAGTTTACGGCATCCCGTATCGACGGGACAAGGTACGATGTCTATGAGATATTCGCACGTTTCGGGAAATGGTCACTTGTCGCGATGAAGAAGAAGGATGCGATGAGGGTTCCTTTCCCTGAGGGCTCCAGACCCGAGATCGACAAGACGGACTTTTCGGTCAAGGTCTTTGGCGAAAAGGTCAACTTCGACTACGCTTACATCATGCAGCACGGCACGCCCGGGGAAAGCGGCCAGCTCCAGGGATATCTTGAAATGCTCGGGATTCCTTTCAGCAGCTGCAGTTCATTCGTGTCCACCGTCGCTTTCGACAAATATGCCTGCAAGAGCTACCTGAGGAACGTCGATTTCGTTAAATGTGCCCCTGATGTGTTCGTGCGCAATGGTATGGACCTTGAGGAGGTTGCCGCCAAGGTTGACTCGACCCTCCGCTATCCTGTCTTTGTCAAACCGACAGACGGCGGATCCAGTTTCGGAATCACCAAGGTGAAATCTTCGCCTGACCTGGTCGAAGCCATCCGTTTCGCCTTCTCAGAAGGCCCTACGGTCATTATCGAGCAAGGAATATCCGGACGCGAGCTCACCTGCGCCGCTTATGCCGATTCTGAAGGCGTCAAGGCTCTTCCTGTCATCGAGATAGTGACCGAGAACGACTACTTCGACTACGATGCCAAATACAACGGCCACAGCAAGGAAATATGCCCGGCTCCGATTGAGGACTCCCTTCGCGAACTCATCCAGGAAACCAGCCGCAGGATTTATTCCCATCTGGGATGCTCCGGCGTCGTCAGGATTGACTATATCTCCAATGATGAGGGACTGCATTTCCTGGAAGTCAACACCATCCCGGGCATGACCAGCGCCTCCCTCGTGCCGAAGATGGTCCGTACCGCAGGGTTGGACATCACCGATTTCCTCACAGGAATAATCGAAAACTCCCGGTAGGACAATGCTGCTGAAGGATTATCTCAGGGACGGGGAGAGAACCCTTGGGAATCTCTATCCCGCTGCTGAAGCCCGCAGCATAATGCTTCTGCTGTGCGGTTCCCTTATCGGAACGAAGAGCTATACCCACATCATAGAACCAGCCTTCACTATCCCTGAAAAGGAAGAACCTGCTCTGCGTGAAGCCCTTTTGAGGCTCTCCGCTGGCGAGCCCGTGCAGTATGTCATCGGCAGGACTGAGTTCTGCGGAGAATTCTTCAATGTCACTCCAGATGTCCTGATTCCCCGTCCCGAAACAGAAATGCTCTGCCGCGAGGCAATCAGTTCGGGCTCCAGGATGGCCAGGATGAGGTCAGCCTTCGGAAAGGCCGCCAGACCGGTGCGAGTCCTGGACCTTTGCACAGGCTCCGGCTGCATTGCCTGGAGTGTGGCAATGAACATCCCGGGAGCCGAAGTGACCGGGGTCGACATCTCGGACGCCGCTCTTGAAGTCGCCCGTTCGCAGAGTTTCCCTGACCGTTTCCGCAACCCGGAGTTCCATCCGCCCCACTTCCGCAAAGCCGACGTGCTGGACCCCGGCGGGACCTTTGATGAAGGTCCATTCGACCTGATTCTGAGCAATCCGCCCTATGTTAAAGATTCGCAGAAGGCCAAGATGCGTCCCAATGTCCTTGACTACGAACCCCATCTTGCCCTCTTCGTTCCGGATGAGGACCCACTGCTTTTCTACAGGGCAATCGCTTCAATCTCTTATGCGAATATGGCAGAGCAAGGAGAGGGACTGACCGAAATCAATGACCTTCTCGCCAGTGAAACGGCCGGAATATTCACTGCCGCAGGCTTCAGGAGGGTGAGCATCCTTAAGGACCTTTCTGACAGAAACCGCTTCATTTCCTACGCCAGATAAGGCGTTCCGGGATATTCAGGAACCCTTTTTTGAACTTAGCCGTTGAATATTGGATTCTACGGCTCTTTCTCCGTTTCTTTGCAGGAGAAAACCAAACATTGTCAATTATGAAAAACTCAAATTCCAAAAGGCATCTGCCGCCGGTAGCGCTGGCGCTATGCATTTCGGCCCTGCCGGCCTTGATGGCCGTATCCTGCAGGATGGAAGATCCGGCTTCCGAACCGGCAGGGAGCGAGGAGAGCGTGGTCGTCTCCCGCATCGTACCCGAAGAGATTGCAAGAATGTTTTCCCTGATGGACCTGGATCTGGAAAACGTCAGGGAAGTTCATTCGGCAGTTCTTTCCTCCTCATCCAACGGCTACGATGAAGAGTACACACTTGAAAAACTTGTCAACAGCCCCGGGTCCGGGGTAGGGGACGAACGCATCGGGACCAAGGCGGACCCCATTGCCGGCCAGGCAATCCGGGACCTTATCCGGACGCAATGTGTAAGCAACATTGCAACCCGGTCCGGCGACCTTCTGGGCTTGCTCGCCGAATCCGGCCTGCAGATTTACTGGCCATATTCCGAAGACTGGGACGGCAAGACCATGCCAGCAATCACCTTTGACCCCGAAGATGATTCTCCCAGCAACACAGGATGGGTCAGGACCCGTAGGGCGGATGGGCGCTGGAGCATCTGTCAGGTCACTGTCGATGAGGAATATTCAAAGACTCATCCCGTCTGGATCATCAACCGGAACGAGGACGCCTGCTACCTCACACCCCAGATTCTCGGAACAATCGGTGCTCCTTCCGCCGGGAATGGTGCAAATCCGTCTGGCATCCAGCCTGACACAAAGGCTTCCTCCGAATTCAAGACCCTGAGGCTCAAGGAAATCAAGGCACACCGCAATTTTGATTCGATTTTCGGCGGAGGAAGTGAAGTGATTGTGAAACTGGGGGCCTTGAACGCCTTCAAGGCAGATGTCGCCTCGGACATCAGAGCCTTTTCTCCGGAAATCACCGACATGGTGATAAACATCAAGAGGAAGCAGGTAGGGATGCCCATCAGGCTCAACACCGTCCTTCTCTCCGAGTGGACTTCACAACTTGAAGATGCGGTGCTGATGATGGTTGAGGACGATGGCGGCAAGCGCACCAGCTGGAAATGCCTGGGTACGGTCAAGATCCAGTCCAAGTCCTATGGTTTCGAGGTGGAACTGCCCCTGAACAAGAATGACGACATCATCTGGAGAGGCAAACTGTCAAGAAATTACCTGGAAAACAACAATGGCGTTGCCAACCGGCTGGGAGACGTGAGTGTGACTTTCACCATCCTGTAGGGGAATCCAGCCATCACCTGTAGGGGAGGATCAGCCTTCGGAGACAGTCATTTCGCATCTTCCGCAATCGAATCCGAGAGCGTACTTTTTCCCGTTGTTGACCAGGAAGAGTTTCCCTGTCGGTGCGGCACCCTGATGCACAGGGCAGAGGCCGAGTTCATGACGGATGCAGTATTTTGTCCTCATCAGCTCGGTTCCTGTCCTGTGACTGATTTCGAACGCATCCTCAACTGAAGAAGCCCCCATTTTTTTATAGATGGCTCTGGATGTCCGGTTTGCGACATTTGCCTTATAACTGAGAGATTCCGGTGGAATGGCCGCTCCGTCATTCATTTCCGTGTAAGGAATTGCAGTTCCGGTCAGGTCTCCGGTATCCGGTCTTGGAGTTTCCGACCCCGGGAGCCGGATGGCATGGACCGGCATTCCGTCAAATCGGCCTGCCATTTCCCTTCGGATTGCGTTGATTGCCGACGCGCTCATGAGCGGGAGGCGGTCCCCTTCGCCAGTCAGGGACGATAGGGAGAATGAATATATCCCCGTCACCTTGCCGAACTGGCTCCGGAACAACCCTTCCATCCTTTCCCTGTTGGTCGCTATCTCCTGGCCGGCCTTCACTTTGAGGCAGACCTCTCGTCCGTCTTCCGAATGCCCCAGCACTGTCAGGAAGGAGTCTTCTCCTGAATATTCAGCCTTGATGTCAACCCTCACGCCGAGAGTGCGCCTCGGAAGATTGGTGTCCACTTCTTTTTCGAAGGAGGAATCCATGTTCCTGAACAGGCGCGTGCCTTTCTGGAGGAGGGGGACGCGTCTGCACCGGATAGTGTTCCCGCTACAGACATCCCCGCGGAATCCGACGATTTCGCTTCTGCCCTGCGGGATGAATGAGAATCCGTCCCCGTTGGCCAGGCGGATTCCAATGTCCTTCAGTCTCACAGTGATGGTCTCATCGCCGGGAATACCCTTTCCGTCGTGTTCCGTCGTGATGGAGAGGACTGTGCCGATCTCTTCACCGAGATGTTTCGGGGCATCCATTGAAGACCATCTGCCGCGCTGCCCGTCCAGGAACAGTTCTGTAAACCCCCGGTTGAAAGTCTTTCCCGGATCGGGGACAAAACCTCCGGAGACTTTGCCGAAAGAAGCCCTGCGGTAAATCTCAGGCTTAGCCTCCACAAGAGTGTCCAGCGCCTGTGAATATGCCCTGACGACATTCCTGACATAGGTGATGTTCTTCAGCCGGCCCTCAATTTTGAATGAAGAGATTCCGGCCTGTGCCAGGTCGGACAGCCGTCCCAGCAGGTTGTAGTCCTTCAGGGAAAGGAGGGCCTTGTTCCGCACGAGGACCTTTCCGCCCCCGTCAACCAGATCGTACAGCGACCTGCAGGCCTGGATGCATTCACCCCTGTTGGCGCTTCTGTTGCATACCGCTTCCGAGAGGTAGCACTGGCCGCTGTAGCTCACACATAGTGCTCCGTGGACGAAGAACTCCAGTTCGCATCCGACGGCTTCCCTGATCCGGGCAATCTGCTCCAGGGACATCTCCCTTTCCAGTATCAGGCGTGATGCCCCCATCTTCTCGTACATCCTTGCCTTCCGTGGCGTCCTGATTGCGCATTGAGTAGAAGCATGGACAGGAATTGAAGTGAGGGTCCAGACAGCAGGATCCTGGGCTATTACTGCGTCAATTCCGGCCTCTTCCGCCTCTCTCAGCAGGGTGGCAGCCCTATCCAGTTCGTTGTCGTAAAGAATGGTGTTCAGGGTCAGGAAGACTCTTGCACCGTAGGTGTGGGCATATTCACAAAGCCTTCCTATCTCGGACATCGGGTTCCCGGCTGCCTGACGGGCTCCGAACTCCTCTCCCGCAATGTACACGGCATCGGCACCGCAACCGATGGCTGCGATGCCGATATCCGCATTTCTTGCCGGAGCAAGAAGTTCAAGTGCCGTCATTTATTTGCTGAGGGCTGATATCATCTGCTTGGCCTGGGCGCCGAACTGGGCGTCGTTCTCGACCTTCTTGTAGAACTCGAGAGCCTTGGCGTTGTTCTTCAGACCCTGGTAGAGAGCTGCAACGGTGAAGGAGATTGCATTGGCGTTGCTCGCATCAGGCTTGAGCTCAAGATACTTCTCGAAGAACTCGATGGCATCGGTGTTCTTGCTGAGTTTCTGTGAAGCCTGTCCTGCGATGAGATAAGCGGTTGCGTTCTCGGCATAGCTGTTGGCGGTCTTTGCTGCTTCGACAGCGTCTGCAAGCTTCTTTGCCTTGTAGGCGACGTTGGCCTCCTTGAGGTACATGTTGGAAATCTGCTTGTTGGCCTCTTCTTCCTCGCCGTTCCAGATGGCGTGCTGGAAGATGTCGAGAGCCTCTTCCTTCTTGCCGAGGGCTGCGAGCACCTGACCGAGCTTGAGGGCTGTTCCTGCATTGGCGGTGTCAAGGTCGTAGGATTTGCGGAAGCCTTCAGCGGCGCCGGCGAAGTCCTTGATCTTGAGGGCATCGGTACCCATCTTCAGCCACATCTGGGGTGCAAGTTCCTTGGCATCGGTGAGCACTTCTTCGTTGCCGTACTCTTCAGCTGCCTTGACTGCGGCTGCAAGCTGGGCCTCAGCTTCGGTGTACTCGCCTTCCTTGATATGGTTCTTTGCTATCTGGAGAATGACTCCCGGGATTACTTCCTTGCAATTGGCAACAATCTCATCTGCCTCTTCTCCGATGGCGGTACCCATCTCCAGGGCCTTCTGGAAATACTCGAGAGCTCCGGTGTAGTTCTTGGTACTGAGTGCGGTAGCTCCGTTGTTGTACTGCTCTGTAGCTTCAGCCATGTCCTGTGCCGAGGCCATTGATGCGGCCAGGAACATAGCCGCAAATGCGAGAATAAACTTTTTCATTGTATCTGTTATTAATTTAGTTTTGTCCGATTATTGCAATTCAGACAAATGTAATAATTTTTTACGTTTGTTGCACAATAATGCCTAAATTTGCTTTCAGGAGGTTATGCTATGAAAATAAAGAATACTGTTGTGTGGTCCGTCTGCATGCTTCTGCTTTCGCTCTCAATAAGCATGCCAGCCCAGGACATGCCGCCCCTTGCTCCTGACGGTTCTGTTGTCTCCGGTGCACTGCCCAACGGAATTACATACTATATCGTTACCAATCCGTCCCGCGCCGGAATGGCCGATTTCGCGTTGGTACGGAAAGGATGCGTTGACACCGTTTCAGCCCGGAACGAGCTTTCATCACTGCCTCACTTCAACCGTACGATACCTTACAAGTTCCTGACCAGAAAGAACATAGGCTGTCGTCCGGAAGGGCTTGTCTCCTTTGAGGAAGGTTCTACAGTCTTCCGCTTCGACGATGTGCCGGTCTATGACCAGGCCGCTTCCGACACGACCTTGCTGATGATGTTCGACATGATAGCCTCCAAGCCTTGCCAGCATGCCATCATAGTCGCCGGAAATATCACTCCTCCGAACATTCTCGAGAAGATGAAAGTCTTCTCGCTGATGGTTCCTTCCCGCAGTCCGGAATATTCCAAGCCGGCATATTCATTCACTGGCGGGGAGGCTCCGGTATATTCAATGACACAATCGGATGTCCCGACACTTACGGTCGATTTCCGCTCTCCGCGCTTTCCTGACTCCCAGATGGCCACAATCCAGCCTTTCATGTCCCGCCTTTACTGCCTGGAACTGGCTGAAATCATCAAGGGCAGGCTGCGGATGGCCTTTTCCTCAAGACCCGTCAGGGTGAAATCTTTCGATGTTGAATATGTCGGGAGTTCCCAGACCCTCGGGGATGAGCATTTCACAATAAGTGTTTCTGCCGAAGAAAGCCAGATGATCCAGGCTACGGCCGCCGTCGCTTCTGTCCTGTCCGAAACGGCAAGGAGGGGGACTACCGAAGGTGAATATATCGCTTCCAGGGACTATATCTACAAGAAAATGCTCAGCCCTCTGTCCAATGATGACCTTGTCAGGATGTGCATTTCCAATTATCTGACAGGCTCCGACCTGGCTCTTCCTGCCACCAAAGTCGCATTTTTCACTTCGAAGACGATGGATTCCGGAACCGAAAGCGAGCTGTTCAACAATTTCGTCAAGGCTCTGCTTTCCAGGACCGGGAACATGTCCGTGCACTGGACTGGAGACGAGGAAAAGTTCGATGAATGGACCCGTACGACTGTCTTCTCGTCAACCTGGAAGACCGTTTCTCTCCTTGAGAGGCCTACCATCCGATGGAATGTTGCCAGGAAGGACACACTCAATCTGTGGTCGGACAAGGGCAAGACCAAACTGAAGTCCGTCTCCCCCGAGGCGGTTTCGGGAGGTGAGACCTGGCTTTTCGCCAACGACATCAAAGTAATCTACAAGAAAGATCCCGGCCTGAAGGGACAGTTCGGCTATGCCCTGATGGTTAAGGGCGGCTATTCCGGAGTCAAGGGAATGCTGCCGGGCGAGGGCGCTTTCATGACCGACCTACTTGGCATTTCCGATGTTTCCGGATTGACCGGTTCGGATTTCGGCCGTCTGATGAGGATCAACGGGATCGAGATGAACATGAAAGTCAGTCCCGCCGATCTCAGGATAACCGGAACCGCATCCACATCCCAGCTCCCCCTGGTCCTTCGCTCGCTCCTATCACTGTCCAACAGCCGGAATCTGCGCAAATCAGTTTTCGACACCTATTCGGGCTACCAGAAGTCTGTCCTCGAACGCGACCGGATCGACAGCCTTCTCTACCCAGGCAATCCTTATCCCCTTGTCAAGAATCCTGATGCGCTGACCGAACACACTTTCGAATCGGCAAAGACCTGCTTCGACTCCCAGTTCATGAAAATCAACGACGGTGTGATTATCCTTGTGGGTGATCTTCCGTACGATAGCACCCAGAAGATTCTATCGACCTATCTTGGCTGTTTCAGGATCAGCAAGGCTTCCGCATCCAGGCTCAATTCCTCCTACAGGATCGAACCGGGAACCTTCACCCTGGACGGTGAGGGTGATTCCCCTCTGGTTGAGATTGCCATGGCGGCCAGCCAGAAATACACTCCGGACAACCTGATTTCATTCCATCTTGCAGGAATGGTACTGCAACGTGCCCTGGCAACGGAACTTTCGAAGATTGGCTATTCGGTCTCAATGGAGAAGCAGTTCGGCCTCTTCCCTCAGGAAATCGAGGAAATCCGTCTGGTCTTCAGGCCTTGTCCGGAAGAAGGTTTGCCGGAAGAGACTGTGGCCTTGAGGGAATCGACTGACGTTTTCCTGTTTATCCGGCAGGCTCTTTCCAGTGCGATGGCCGCACCTGTCGATCCCGGGGTGCTTAATCTTTTCAAGGCCACCCTGTCAACCGCCTATGCGACCAGATTGTCCGACAGGGTATCCTACATTGATGCCCTGCTGATGCGCTACAGCTCCGGCAAGGACATGCTGACGGGTTACGCCAACAGGATAAATTCGATTCAGCCGGCCCAGGTCCAGGGCGCCCTGGGCGTGTTGTCACAAGGAAGAAAAGTTGAATATGTCATCAGATAGAAAGTCATCCGGCAAAAAAAGAAAGAACCCTTTCGGAACAATCGTGCAGATTGGAGACATCCTGGTCGCAGAGGATGTCATCACTGAATATTTCGCCTGCGACTATCAGGCCTGCAAGGGCTGCTGCTGCATTATCGGCGACAGCGGGGCTCCGCTGGAAGAGTCCGAGCTCGAGCCACTCGAAGAGCATTATCCGACATATTCAGGACTGATGCGTCCTGCCGGCCGCGCGCAGGTTGACAAGGACGGCTTTTTCATCGTCGACCGCGACGGAGACATCGTGACTCCGGTCGTTGACGGGACCGGTGAGTGCGCCTACACCACCTTTGATGAAAAGGGGAACTGCTTCTGCTCCGTCGAGAGATGCTTCTTCAACGGCACTTGCAGCTTCCGCAAGCCTGTTTCCTGCTGGCTCTATCCGATTCGAGTGCAGAAACTTACCGGCGGGGGAGTCGCCCTGAATCTCCACCGTTGGGAAATCTGCAAGGATGCTTACGAAAAAGGCCGTCGGGAGGGAATTCGGGTGTACGAGTTCCTCCGCGAACCTCTGACGGAAGTCTATGGCGCAGAGTTCTACGCAGCACTTTGCGAAGCCGCCAAGCTGGTGCTTGCCGATTGACTCCGATCAAGTTTTATGAATATGCAAATATCATGAATATGCCAAGACACCTTGCCACCCTTTCCGCCCTGCTCACAGCCGCTATCGCCATCTCATGCTCAGGAAACAGGACAATCACCAATCCTCTTATGACCGACAAGGGAGAGATTCTCCGCGTGGCCGACCCGTGCGTCAGCATGTTTGAAGGCAGCTATTATCTTTCCGCGAGTACGGACACCGGTCTTGTAAGCTACCGGTCGGCTGACCTTCAGACCTGGGAATGCCTCGGTCCGATTGCCCTCTTTCCGGAAGACGATCCGCTGAAAACTTGCATCTGGGCCAGCGAGGTGCATCTGATCAATGGCAGATACTACCTCACCTATAGCGGCTGGAATCCTGCGACAGGGACTCTGGACACCAACCTCGGAGTAGGGGATTCCCCTTCCGGTCCTTTCAACCTGATTGCCGCCCCGCTGATTCACCTGGAGGGGAAGAATGCGATTGATGCCAACATATTCATTGACGATGACGGGTCCGCTTACCTCTATTTCAGCGAGAATGCTGCATCCCCTGAATTCCCTGCAGGATACGGAGCTCTGCGACAGGCCCGCCTGACAGCGGACCTGACCAGGATCGACGGACCGATAATGCCTGTGAATGAGGAATATGCCGATTGGGAACTGAAGAGCGTCCCGAGGAATGTCCGCTGCAATGAGGGTCCTACTGTCTTCAAGTATGAAGGCACCTACTACATGACGTATTCGGCAAATGAGACCCACATGGGGGACTACGGCGTTGGCGTCCAGACGGCACCTTCTCCTCTCGGGCCATGGACCAAGGCTGACTACAATCCGATTCTTTACACATCCGATGCCGACGGGGTGTCTCCGGGCGGGCTTCCGGCAGTCAGCTCTCCCGGTCACAATAGCGTGATTTTCAATGAGAAAGGGGCGCCGGAATGGATTATCTACCATCGCCATGCGCCCGAAGTTTCATCATTCCCGTCCAATGACAGGGTTACCTGCATAAACAGGATGTGGATAGACGGGGAAGGAAGAGTCGTTACCGATTTTGACGGCAAGGCCTATTGAATGTCTGCCTCTTCCGGATTCTGTTCAGCCATTTCCTTGAGAAGGGCCATTGCTGCTTCGTAGTCCTCAGGATTGACCTTGACCTCCACCGGATTGACGGAGTTGAGACAGACATAAGAGGAGTTCGCTCCGAAGACGCCTGCCTGGATTCCATTCTCGGTCAGCATTCCTGCCGTGATGTGTGCGCTCACTGCATCCGTGAAAGATGCGACTGTCTTTAAATCTGCCATAGTATAGTGTAGTTTGAGGTTGATTATTCGTCACTGCTCCGGAGCCGGTATTCCAGATTGCTGATGATCCGGATGACGTCCTTGGTGATTCCTTCAACTTCCAGGCCGTCCGGTACTGCGCAGACGGTGACCCTGTCTTCAAGCATCCTGGTGATGGCGTTGACCTTGCTGGCGAGGCGGAAGGTCATTTTTTCGCCGTTCTCGCTCTCGAGCCTGTAGCCCCTGTCTTCCATGATGATCTTGATTCCGTCCTTAAGGTCTTCGAATTCACCTTCGACCACTGCCTTACGCTTGCAGAAGCCTACTTTCGGGTAGATTGCTGCGACAACGGCGAACAGCAGGAGAATCTGCCCGACGGACTTGAAACCGTTGCGGAACATTGTTGCCGGGTCAGGTTCGACCAGTCCGGTGAGGACCAGCACTGCCATGATCACGATAAGAATCAGGATGTAGTAGAAAAAATATTTGACCGATCTGATAAAGTATTTCATTTTTTTCCGAGTTTGTTTTTCTGTCTTTGCAAACATACAAAAATTGTGTGTCTTTTCGCATGAATTACTCAAAACCACATCTATTTTGGTGAGTGATTCTTCGTGATATGCGAGAACCTGCTGTTCCAACTCCTGCCCGATTCCGCCTGATCCGCCTGAACCCGCCATGAGAGCATCTGGCTTGAAAATGAACTATTGTTCATTCGCTTTTATTGATAATATCCTATTTTTGCAAAGGTTCTGAAATGGGAACTGTTACAATGTCGATAATTAGTTTGTCTGATGATGAAAACAAAGGTAAAATGCAGAATTGTTGCATTTGTTGTTGGATGTTCCATTGTAGTCTTGTTGACATCTCTTCGGAGTAGCAATCTGAATCAGCTTTATCTGAATGATGTAGAGGCTATTTCTTCTGATGAGAGCCTATCAGATTGGTGGGAACGCAAAGATTGGGTATGTGAACGAGTTATGTGCGTACCAGG
>JBJFDD010000397.1:0-13953 GCA_051889815.1 Candidatus Cryptobacteroides sp.
GGCGAGGATTTCACCGTGGGAGCGGTGTGAACCGAAGATGAAGTCGTCAGTGGTGAGGGTATATGCCATACCGACAGCGGCAGCCTCCTGGCCCATCGAAAGGTGGGCAGGACCAGGGTTGTTGTAAGCGACGCCGTTGTAGCCTCCGGTGGTCTTGACAAGATTGAGCATTGTCTCGAACTCGCGGATGATGAACATGTCGCGGTAGATATGGAGAAGGTCCTTCTCGGTGAAGTTCTTCTCGTCGAGTTCCTGCTTGACAGTCTTGTCATATGTCATTACCGGAACCTCAGGAAAAGTAATCTTGGACTTCGCCTCCTGGTGGAGGACTTTGTCCGGATCGATGTAAAGTGACTTTGACATGATTGAATGCTATAATTTATCAGTTATTATTTCAGTGAAAAAGCTGTTTCCTTGATGATCTCGCCGACGGTCGGATGAGGGAAGACAACTTCCTTGATCTGCTCGATGGTCATCTCCTGCTCGATTGCGATGCACATGCTCTGCAGGATTTCAGAGCAAGGGTTGCCGAGCATGTGGGCTCCGAGAATCTCGTGGTACTTCGCTCCGACGATGAGCTTGCATATTCCTTCACCGCCCTCGTTCTCTGCGACGAAGCGTCCTGAATATGCCATCGGCAGCTTGGCGACCTTGTAGTCGATGCCCTTAGCCTTGGCTTCAGCCTCGGTCAGGCCGACTCCGGCTACCTCAGGGTTGGTATAGACAACCCCTGGGATGGCGTTGTAGCGCATGACATCCTTCTTTCCGAGAATATTGTTGATTGCGACCTCACCCTCACGGCTCGCAGTGTGTGCAAGCATCGAGAAGCCGGTGATGTCGCCTGCTGCATAGACATTAGGAATATTCGTACGCATGTGCTCGTCCACCTTGATTCCGCAAGGCTTGCCACCGCGGTTGAGGAGCATCTCGACACCGAGATTCTCTACTCCGCAGGTGTTGATGTTGGCGCGACGGCCGACGCTGACAAGAATCTTGTCTCCGCTGACGCGGCACTCCTTTCCTTCAGGATCCTTGTACACGACGGTGTTGCCCTCGATTCCGGTCACCTGGCACTTGAGGCAGAAGTTGACTCCCCTCTTTGCATAGATGCCCTGGAGCATGGTCGAAATCTCGTCATCAAGAGGTCCGAGAATCTTCGGAAGCATCTCGACAACGGTCACCTTGGTGCCGATGGTGCTGTAGAAGGCAGCGAACTCCATGCCGATGACTCCGCCGCCGATGACGACGAGTTCCTTCGGCTGCTCGCGGAGATTGAGGATCTCGCGGTTAGTGACAATGACATCACCTGCCTCCTTGAGACCAGGGAACGGAGGAACTGCAGCCTCGGAACCGGTACAGATGAGCAGGTTCTTTGCAACATATTCCTTGCCGTCAGCCTCGATGGTAATTCCCTCGGAAGTACGGGCCTTCACCGTGGCGGAAGCGTTGACGACTTCCACCTTGCAGCCCTTCATCGCACTCTTGATGCCGCCGACAAGTTTCTTTACGACCTTGTCCTTGCGGTCCACGAACTCTTCATACTTGAAAGTAGGGTTCTCGGTGTAGACTCCGTAATGATCGCCGTTGACGGCATAATTGTAAACCTTTGCGCCATAGAGAAGTGTCTTGGTCGGAATACATCCCTCGTTGAGACACACTCCGCCAAGGTTCTTTCTTTCGAAAAGAACTGTCTTGAGTCCGGCTGCACCAGCTCTTTCTGCTGCGACGTATCCACCTGGACCGCCACCGATGATTGCTACATCAAACATTGTTATTCTGTGGTTTTAGAATTCAACTTCAAGGTTCTCGATTTCGATTGCGACCTGCTTGAGGAACTTGGTCGCCTCACCGCCGTCGATTGCACGGTGGTCGTAGGTAAGGCTCAGGCCCATGTAAGGGACGAAGGCATAGACACCGTTGCCCAGATCCTTCGGACGGGCTACGATGGTGCCGACTCCGAGGATGGCGCTCTGAGGCACGTTGATGATAGGGGTGAAATATTCAACACCGAATCCTCCGAGGTTGGAAACCGTGAAGGAAGCTGCCTCGGCAGAGAGAAGGTCAGGACTGATTGAGCCCTTCTTGCAATCCTCCGCAACCTTCTTGAGGTTCTTCGACAGGCCGATGATGTTGAGGTCGTTGGCATTCTTCACTGCAGGTACCATGAGTCCGCGTTCGGTGTCAACTGCAATACCGAGGTTGACATTCTTGAACAGGCGCATCGCGTCACCAAGACAGTGTGAGTTGACATTAGGGAACTTGAGGAGAGCCTTGATGACTGCGTAGCAGACAAGGTCGTTGATGGTGATGTTGACATCAATCCGGCCTTCCTCGAGAGCCTTCTTGGCCTTCTTGCGGATTGCCTGGACCTTCCTCGCATCGGCTCCGAGCATGTGGGTGAGCTGGGCTGAGTTCTGGAGGGAGTTGTACATCGACTTGGCGATGATCTTCCTCATGTTGGACATCTTCTTGACCTCGAACTCCTCGCCTTCTCCGGCGATGTCTGTGTGGTTGGCCTTCCAGACCTTGAGGTCGGATCCCTTGACAGTTCCGGCAAGACCGGTTCCAGGACCTGCAACCATTCCGCCTTCGGCCATCTTTGCCTTTGCCAGACCGGTAAGAGGGCCCTGTGCGGCAGCAGCTGCAATCACATCCCTTTCGATGATGCGTCCGTGAGGGCCGGTACCTGCGATTGCCGCAGTGTTGACACCCTTTGCCTCAGCAAGCTTTCTTGCCCTTGGAGAGACAGGTGCACCGGCCACGACAGGTGCAGCAGGAGCAGTTGCGGCGACAGGAGCAGTTGCGGCGGCAGGAGCAGCAGCGGCAACAGCCGGGGCGGCGGAAGCCTTAGGGTCGAACTCGGCGAAGGAATCGCCAGGCTTTCCGATGACCATCACGTTCTGGAGTACAGGGATCTCGTCACCGTCATTCCAGAAAATTGCCAGGACAGTTCCGTCCACCTTGGCTTCTTCATCGAAGGAAGCCTTGTCGGTCTCGTAACTGAAGAGGACATCTCCTACCTTTACAGTGTCTCCCACCTTGACCTTGAACTCGGAGACTATGCAGCTCTCGACTGACTGGCCGTTCTTGGGCATGAAGACAACTCCCTCGTGAGGAGTTGCGGCAGGAGCGGCAGGAGCAACCGGAGCGGCAGGAGCAACTGGAGCAACCGGAGCGGCAGGAGCCGGTGCAGCAGGAGCCTCGGCAGCCGGTGCTGCTCCGGAAGGAGCGAACTCGGCGAAGGACTCTCCCGGATTTCCGATCACCATGACGTTGGTGAGAACCGGAATCTCATCACCGTCTGCAAAGAAGCAGGCCAGAACGGTTCCTGCGACTTTGGATTCTTCATCAAAAGATGCCTTGTCAGTTTCATAACTGAACAGGACATCTCCCACTGCAACCTGGTCTCCGACTTTCTTCTTGAATTCGGAAACGATGCAGCTTTCTACTGATTGCCCTTGCTTGGGCATAATTACAACCTGTGCCATTAAATTATGATAATTAAACTTTGAATTTCAGTCAAAATTTCAATCCAACAAATATAAAATTTCTCACAGATATAAAAAAGGTTTATATTTGCTTTCGGAATGAGAATTACCATAAATCAAATTCAAAATATCAAATAGAAAATGCAATCAGCTGAAGATTTGAAAAAGACCGCCTCTCAGGTAAGGAGAGACATCATCAGGATGGTTACAAAGGCCAAGTCCGGACACCCGGGCGGATCAATGAGTTGCGCCGACTTCCTGACAGCGTTGTACTTCAACGTAATGGACCACAATCCGGAGACATGGACAAGGGATTCAAAGGGACAGGATGCATTCATCCTCTCCGCCGGACACCTCACTCCGGTGTATTACTCACTTCTTTCAAGAGCCGGCTACTTCCCTGTAGCAGAGATGGCGACTTTCCGCAAATTCGGCACCCGTCTCCAGGGCCATCCTTCAGTTGAGAAGGGCCTGCCGGGAATCGTACAGACATCCGGCTCCCTGGGCCAGGGCCTTTCAGCCGCAATCGGCATCGCCCTTGCCAAGAAACTCGACAATGACAATCACACCGTATTCACCATGCTCGGCGACGGTGAGAGCGAGGAAGGACAGATCTGGGAAGGAGCAATGTTCGCTGCCCACCACAAGGTTGACAACCTCATCGCAATGACCGACAGGAACCACCAGCAGATTGACGGTACCACTGAAAATGTCGCCGGTCTGGGAGACCTCAAGGCAAAGTGGGAGGCATTCGGCTGGGACGTCATCGAGTCTGACGGGCACGACATGGACAAGGTCCTCGACGCCTTCGCACAGGCAAAAGCCAAGGAGGGCCAGGGCAAGCCGATCATGATCATCTTCAACACAGAAATGGGTCACGGAGTTGATTTCATGGCAGGCACCCACAAGTGGCACGGAAATGCACCTTCAGAAGAGCAGTGCGCTGTAGCAATGGCTCAGCTTGAGGAGACAATGGGAGATTTCTAATCGAAAAAAATCAGTCAGAATCATGAAAAAATATACAGACAAAGGAAAGAAAGACACCCGTAGCGGTTTCGGAGCAGGTCTCTACGAGGCCGGAAAGGCTGATTCCAACGTAGTAGCCCTCACTGCCGACCTCAAAGGTTCCCTCAAGATGGAAGCATTCGCAGATGCCTTCCCTGAGAGATATTACGAATGCGGTATCGCAGAAGCCAACATGGTAGGCGCCGCAGCAGGTCTTGCCATCGGCGGAAAGATTCCATTCGTCGGCTCATTCGCAGAGTTCGTGACCGGCAGGGTATATGACCAGATCCGCATGGAGGTCTGCTATGGCGAGACCAACGTGAAGATTGCTTCCTCACACGCAGGTATCACCCTCGGCGAGGACGGCGCAACCCACCAGACAATGGAAGACATCGCCCTCATGCGCGCCCTTCCGAACATGGTGGTAATCAACCCTTGCGACTGGACCCAGACCAAAAACGCAACTATCGCTGCAGCCAAGTTCAACGGCCCTGTCTATCTCCGTTTCGGAAGGCCGAAGGTAGCTGACTTCATGCCGGACGAGCCGTTCGAGATCGGAAAGGCCTATGTCCTCAACGAGGGCAAGGATGTCACCATCTTCGCAACCGGGCACATGGTATGGGAGGCCCTCCAGGCAGCTGAAGCACTTGAGGCAGAAGGAATCTGCGCAGAGGTAATCGACATCGCCACCATCAAGCCTCTCGACACCGAAGCAGTCATCGCTTCCGCAGTAAAGACCGGCGCAGTGGTTGTTGCTGAAGAGCACAACATGGCCGGCGGACTCGGAGAACTGATTGCCGGAGTCCTCGCATCGACCTGCCCTAAGCCTATTGAATATGTCAACGGCAAGGACCAGTTCGGCCAGAGCGGCACTCCTGCAGAGCTTCTCGCAGCCTACGGCATGGACGCAGCCCACATCGCACAGGCAGCCAAGAAGGTAATGGAAAGGAAGTAATCCTCTCCAAAGACCATAAAAAACGGAAAACCTCAAGGAACATTTACGTTTCTTGAGGTTTTTTCCGTTCCGCCTTGCCATATTCACGAAAAAAAGGTCTCCGGACAGATTTGAGGAGGAGGAAACATGAAGATCAAGGAACTATGTTCAGAAGAAAGGCCACGGGAGAAGATGGCCTCAAAGGGGGCGGGAGCCCTGACAAACGCAGAACTGCTGGCAATCATCATCGGTTCCGGCACGCAGAAGGAAAATGTCCTGGAGGTAGCGAACAGGCTGCTGGCAAGGTCAGAGGGAAGGCTGGGCACGATAGCCTCGATGAGCGTCCAGGACATGACGGAAACCGACGGCATTGGGCCGGGAAGGAGCGCTGTCATCACAGCCGCCTTCGAACTTGGCAAGAGGCGTTGCCTGGAGGAGCCGGGGATAGACAAGAAACAGGTCTCGGGACCGGAATCCATCTGGAAGATGATGTTCCCGCTGATGAGAGGGCTGCTGCACGAAGAGTTGTGGGTCATCTTCCTGAACCGCTCGAACTACCCGGTCCACAAGTCCATGGTCAGCAAGGGCGGAAGTTCAGCGACGGTAGTCGACCCGAAGATCGTCGTCAAGGAGGCGATTTCAAGACATGCATCAGGAATAATCCTGGGCCACAACCATCCCTCTGGCAACCCGCGGCCGAGCGGAAGGGACATAGAAGAGACGGAAAACATGAAAAATGCAGCGAATCTTTTCGACATCGCCCTCATAGACCACATCATCATCTGCGACGACTGCTACTTCAGCTTCGCAGACGACGAGGTCAAATACTCTTCCTCTGGCTAGCCTTTGGAATATCCAGCTGGTTGCGGTACTTGGCGATGGTGCGCCTTGCTACTTTGTAGCCTTTTTCGTTCATCATCGACACGAGCTGGTCATCGGTAAGCGGCTTCAGCTTGTCCTCGGCATCCACAATCTCACGGAGAGCCTTCTTGAGTTCTCGTGTGGAAACCTCTTCGCCTTCCTTGTTCTCAAGACCTTCGGAGAAGAAGAACTTGAGAGGGAATATCCCGAAATGGGTTTCAATGTACTTGCTGCTGACCACCCTCGAAATGGTCGAGATGTCAAAACCGGTAATCTCGGCGATGTCCTTCAGGACCATTGGTTTCAGATGAGTCTCGTCCCCATCGACGAAATAATCGTGCTGGTAGGCAAGGATAGCCTTCATGGTGCTTTCCAGAGTGTTCTGGCGCTGTTTCAGCGCCTCGACGAACCACTTGGCAGAGTCAATCTTCTGTTTGACGAAGGCTGCCGCCTCCTTCTGCTGGCGGCAGGACGAGTCTCCGGTATCCTTGAGAAGCTGGGCATATTTCTTGTTCACCCTGATCTCGGGAACAGTGAATCTTGGCATTGTCAGTTTGAACTCCCCGTCCTCTATTGTCAGGGCGAAATCCGGTACGATCTGCTGGACCTTGTCGTTGTACGAATCGTCAATCTGGCCGCCAGGTGAGGGATTAAGCTTGACAATCCTGTCAATCACTGCACGCATCTCCTTCTTGGACAGGGAAAGGCGGTTCATAATCCGGTCGAAATGCTTGTTGGAAAAATCCTTGAAGTAGTCGCGGATGACCCTTATCGCGTCTTCGGTTTCCTTCGACCTGGAGGTTTTGTTCTGGGCATTCAACTGGATGAGAAGGCATTCCTGGAGATTCCGGGCTCCGACTCCGGAAGGTTCAAAATCCTGAATCACTTTCAGAAGGTCCAGGACTTGCTGCTCGTCCGTGTCGATGGATGCCTTGAAGGCAAGATCATCGACAATCGATTCGATGTCCCTCCTCAGGTAGCCATCCCCGTCAAGGCTGCCTATCAGGAAAGCGGCAATGTTGTACTCTTCCTGGGAGAGGTGACGATAGCCCAGCTGCTCCATCAGGCTCTGGGTAAAACTCTCCTTGAAGGACATTATGTTGGTCTGTGAACGGTTGTCGTCCTTGCCGAAATTGTTGACATGAAGCTTGTAGTCTGGAATCTCACCGTCACTGTCCATGCTCTCGTCGATGGACACATCCTTCGGGTCATCGGAATTCTCATCCTTGTCCTGTACCGGAGAGTCGTCCAGCACAGGATTATTATCCATCTCGGATCGTATCTTCTGTTCCAGTTCCTGGATAGGAAGCTCTATGAGGTGGATGGTCTGGATCTGCAGAGGTGAAAGTTTCTGCTTCTGCTTGAGTTCCAAGCCCTGATTGATAGTTGCCATGACTAGTTGCCGGTGTTGATGGAATTGAAGACTACACTTTTGTTGAGAGCAGGGTAATTGATGGTTTCCGGGACTATGAAGGCAGTCGGGAAAGTACCCTTGACCTGCTGCAGGAGAAGCATGGCTTCCGACTTTGTCCTGAAATCTCCCACCGTCACCTTGAAGAACGGATTGGTATAGGTGCGATAGGCAGGGCAACCGGGGAACATGCTTTTGAATGTCGCAAGGGCAGCTTCGGAAGCACTTCTGGCGTTCTGTTTGTTGTCACTGAATATCCTGACGCGGTAACCGCTCAGCTTCCTGTCCCGATTGGCGGAAATATGATTGCCCAGAGCCTTCTGCACGGCATCACCCTGATGGACAGTGACCGACTGGGAGCCATCCTTGCCGGATCCGGGAAGGATGCTGAATATGCTCTTCCCCACCAGGGTAGAATCCATCATGGTGCTCATTGACAGGGCCAGGGAATCCAAATCCTGTCCCTTTACATTCTGCGCCGTCATCCGGACGGTCATGGCCAGGGCCAGTACCGCCAGCATCGCAGCTCTTCTTATGAATAACTTCATCACTTTTCTACTGTTGTTTTTCCTGCTTCCCTACCATCTTGCCGATGTCCAGGTTCTTGAGCCTGATTTTCTTGCCGACTCCGTTCTTGAGCATGACCCTGGCTTCGAGGTCGGTAGTGACCCCGTCCAGGCTGCGCTGCCCGGCAAGAGAGAGCAACTGCTTCAGAGTCACCCCGTCACTCAGGGTCGCAGTGCATCTTAGGTCATAGACGGAGGCGCATCTGGCAGCCACCCTTACGGAATCCGCAGTGTAGGTAGCAAAATCCTCGCCATTGTAGCGGACTATTCCGGAAAGGTCGGTCACCGAGAACTCCATCGAGGGATTGTCGATACCCAGGGCCAGGACAGCCTCAAGAGACCTCAAGCCATGCAGCGAGTACGACTCGATGCCGAAAGATGTGACCCTGATGTCCTTGATCTTGGAAGCGCCGCAGCCGCAAAGGCCCACGGCCAGAACAAGGGCAGAGAGCAATGCCGGGACTTTCCCGGCGATATGTTTCATCGGTTTCATCATATTGCCAATATGCAAAGATATGAAAAAATACCAATTCGCTGAAAAAAGCATATCTTTGCAGGCAGATATGAACAAGAAACTCTACATCGAGACCTACGGTTGCCAGATGAATGTCGGCGACTCCGAGGTCATATTCTCGATACTCGGAAAGGAAGGGTACCTGAGAACCGATGACATCAGCGAGGCTGACGTCATCCTGGCCAACACCTGCTCCGTCAGGGACAATGCGGAACAAAGGATATGGGGACGCCTGGAGCAGTTCCACAAGCAGAAGGAAGGCCGCCCGCAGGTTGTGGTCGGCATCGTCGGATGCATGGCAGAAAGGCTCAAGGACAAGCTTATCGAAACCGGCAAGGTTGACCTTGTCGCCGGACCGGACTCCTACCGGTCACTTCCCGCCCTGTTGCGGGATGTGGCACCGGACAAGCCGCAGATAAATGTAATGCTTTCCCACGAGGAAACCTATGCCGACATCATCCCGGTCAGGACGGACCGGAACGGTATCTCGGCATTCATCTCCATAATGAGAGGCTGCAACAATGTCTGCTCCTACTGCGTCGTTCCCTACACCAGGGGGGCTGAAAGGAGCAGGGACCCGCAGACCATCGTGGAAGAGGCAAAGGATGTGTTCGCCAAAGGCTACAGGGAGGTCACCCTCCTGGGCCAGAACGTGGATTCCTATCTTTGGAAACCGGAGGACGGCGGCAAGACTGTCACCTTCCCGCAGCTGCTGAAGATGGTCGCCGCTGTCAGTCCCCTGCTGAGAGTTCGTTTCGCGACCAACCATCCGAAGGACATCAGCGACGAGCTCATCGCCGTGATGGCCTCACACGACAACATCTGCCGGCATATTCATCTTCCCGTCCAGTCCGGAAGCAACAGGATGCTGGAAAAGATGAGGCGGCGCTACACGAGAGAATGGTATCTCGAGAGGGTTGCTGCCATCAGGAAGGCGATGCCGGACTGCGGAATCACAACTGACGTGATTGCAGGCTTCTGCTCCGAGACAGAGGAGGACCATGCTGACACCCTGAAAATCTTCGAGGAGGTCGGCTTCGACTACGCCTACATGTTCTATTATTCCGAACGCCCGGGCACTCTGGCCGCAAGACACTATCCTGACGATGTGAGCCTGGAAGTAAAGACAAGGAGGCTGAATGAAATAATTGCCCTCCAGAACCGTCTTAGCCTGGAGAGCAACAATCGTGATGTCGGCAAGCGGTTCACCGTCCTCATCGAGGGACCGTCAAAGAAGAACCCGGAGGAGCTGTGCGGACGCACGGGCTCCAACAAGATGTGCGTCTTTCCCGACAGAATCCACAAGGCAGGTGAATATGCGGAAGTGGAAGTTGTCTCCTGCACTTCCGCCACTCTGATCTGCAAGCTTGCCGAATAGGGGGTATCTGAATATTCCTACCTGGCCTTGAACCACTCGAGGTCCTCTGCCTTGAAGTCCCGGATGTAAGCCATATGGCCGGCCACTTCGGATTCGGCCATCCTCACATAGATGTTGGCGCTCTTTCCGAAGAGTCCTGCCGAGCGTGAGGCGTCCGCAATCAGGAGCAGGGACATCAGGATGACACCGTTCATGTCGAACAGGCGCCTGTACAGGAAGTCCTGGACATCCTGGCTTTCGTGAGCCTTGACTGCAGCCACGGCTGCTTCGTAGGTGTCCACAAGGGCGGCAACACGTGCCTTGAGAGGGCCGAATTCTTCCGCAGTATCTTCCTGCAGCATCTCCCTCATGATATTCAGGTAGGTGCCGTTGCTGATATAGCGGCTTGCTGCGACTACCTGAAGCTGGGTGGTACCTTCGTAGATGGAGAATATCCTGGCGTCACGATAGAGTCTCTGGCTCTTGTATTCCATGATGAAGCCAGAGCCGCCATGGACGGAGATGGCATCGTAGGCATTCTGGTTTGAATATTCAGAAGCCATTCCCTTCGCCATCGGGGTGAAGGCATCGGCGAGACGGGAGTACCGCTTGAGTTCGTCCCTCTCTTCAGGAGTGAGCTTGCGCTCCCTCTGGATGTCCTCTAGAGCCTTGTAGATGTCCACATAGCGGGAAGTCTGGTAGAGGAGGCTGCGGCTGGCATCGACTTTTGCCTTCATCCTGGCAAGCATGTCATAGACAGGAGGCATGTCGATGATGGTCTTGTTGAACTGGGACCTCTCCTTGGCATAGGCAAGCGCCTCCTTGTAGGCTTCGTGGCTGAGACCGGCAGACTGTGCGGCGATTCCCAGGCGCGCACCGTTCATCAGTGCCATCACGTACTTGATGAGGCCCAGGCGTGTGCTTCCGCAGAGCTCGGCTTTGGCATTCTTGTAGGTAAGTTCGCAAGTCGGAGAACCGTGGATACCAAGTTTGTGCTCGATGTGGCGCACGTCCACTCCCCCGTCACGCTTGTCGTAGATGAACATCGAAAGGCCACGTCCGTCGCGGGTTCCTTCCTCGGAGCGGGCAAGCACGAGATGGATGTCGGAGTCTCCGTTGGTGATGAAGCGCTTCACTCCGTTGAGCCTCCAGCAGTTCTCCTTCTCGTCGAAGGTCGCTTTCAGCATCACCTTCTGAAGGTCGGAACCGGCATCCGGCTCGGTAAGGTCCATGGACATGGACTCACCGGCGCAGACTCTCGGAATGTACTTCTGGCGCTGCTCCTCGCTGCCGAATTCGTAAAGGGTGTCGATGCAGCTCTGGAGTGACCAGATGTTCTGGAAACTGGAATCGGCGGCTGACACTATTTCGGAGATCATGGTGAAGACTGTGATCGGGAGATTGAGGCCGCCGTACCTGCGGGGCATCTCGACTCCGGTAAGGCCGGCCTTCTTCATCGCTTCGATGTTCTCGTAGGTCTTGCTGGCATAAATCATCCTTCCGTTCTCGAGATGGGGTCCCTCGAGATCCACGCTCTCGGAATTGGGGGCGATAATGTTGGCTGCAATGTCACCTGCTATCTCCAGAACCTTGTCATAGTTCTCGATGGCATCGTCAAAATCGACAGGAGCATCTTCGTAGGTATCCTTGTCGGAATAGCCGCGCTCCTTGAGTTCGACAATCCTCTCCATAAGAGGATGATGGAGATGGAACTCAAGTTCCGGATAGTCGCTATAATAGTTTGCCATATTCTTTACTTGTTGTTTTGCTTGTAGTACTTGATGAGTTTTGGAACGACTTCCTCGACTGAACCGACGATGACATAGTCGGCAATCTTGTTGATCGGGGCATCAGGGTCGGTGTTGATGGAGATGATGATGCCCGAATCCTGCATTCCTGCGATGTGCTGGATCTGTCCGGAAATACCGCAGGCGATGTAAACCTTCGGATGGACGGTCTGGCCGGTCTGGCCGATCTGGCGGTCATGGTCAATCCAACCGGCATCAACTGCCGCGCGGGAAGCTCCGACTTCGCCGTGAAGTTCCTTCGCAAGTTTGAACAGAAGGTCGAAGTTCTCCTTGGAGCCTACACCGTAACCTCCAGCAATGACAATCGGCGATCCCTTCAGGTTGTGCTTTGCCTGTTCGATGTGACGGTCGATAACCTTCACTACATAGTCCTCTGCCGGGACATAGGCGCTCACGTCAGGATAGACAGCCTCGCCCTTGTAGGCAGGGTCGGCGATTTCACGCTTCATCACACCTTCACGGACAGTGGCCATCTGGGGACGGTGCTCCGGATTGACGATGGTGGCAACGATGTTGCCGCCGAAGGCCGGACGGATCTGGTAGAGGAGATTGTCATAGTGCATCCCCGTCTTCTTGTCGTCATAGTCACCGATCTCCAGCTGGGTACAGTCTGCGGTCAGGCCGCTGGTAAGTGAAGAGGAGACTCTCGGACCCAGGTCGCGGCCGATGACTGTTGCGCCCATCAGGCAGATCTGTGGCTTCTCCTGCTTGAAAAGATTGACAAGGATGTCAGTGTGGGGAGCGGAAGTGTAAGGGAAAAGGCCCTCGCCGTCGAAGACGAAAATCTTGTCTACCCCATACGGGAATATCTGTTCCTCAACCTTCCCCTTGATTCCGGTACCTGCGACAACTGCATGGAGTTCAACCCCAAGTTCAGTTGCAAGCTTACGTCCTTTGGTAAGCAGTTCCTGGGACACTTCGGCAACCTTTGTGCCCTCGATTTCGCAATATACAAATACGTTGTTCATGTTCTGATACTCGGGTTATCCTATGATTTTGTCATTCAACAATTCCTTGACAAGGCCCTCGATGTCGGCATCCGAAGAAGAAAGAGTCTTGCTCTCCTTGGCCTGGAAGACAATGTTCTGGACAGCCTTCACCTTGGTAGGGGAACCGGCCAGGCCGCACTGAGAAGGATCGCCGTCCACGTCGGAGACGCTCCACTGGTTGAGACTGAGGTACGGACGTTCCTCGTAGAGGGAAGCGTACTTGTCATCAGCCTGGCGCTCCAGGGGGCATGCCGCCCTCTTGTACTTCATCGTGAGACGGGCATTGGCAGGACGGCAAGGAGCGGCGCTGCCATTGACGGTGATGACGCACGGAAGCGGGGCCTCAACAGTCTCGACTCCTCCGTCGATGTGTCTGCGGACGGTAACCTTCCCATCCTTGCAGTCGAGAATCTCTTCGGCGTAAGTAACCTGGTTCAGGCCGAGTTTCTGGGCGACCTGGGGACCTACCTGGGCAGTGTCACCGTCAATGGCCTGACGGCCTCCGATGACAATGTCCACATCTCCGATCTTCTTGATTGCCGTAGCAAGGGCATAGGAAGTTGCAAGTGTGTCTGCACCGGCGAAAAGGCGGTCGGTAAGAAGCCATCCTGTGTCGGCGCCGCGGTAGAGGCCTTCACGGATAATCTGGCCGGCACGCGGAGGTCCCATCGTGAGGACTCCGACAGTCGAGCCCGGATACTGCTCCTTGAGGCGGAGCGCCTGCTCGAGAGCGTTCATGTCTTCGGGATTGAAGATAGCCGGAAGTGCGGCACGGTTGACTGTTCCTTCAGCCGTCATCGCATCTTTCCCGACATTTCTCGTGTCAGGTACCTGCTTGGCAAGTACAACGATTTTCAAACTCATAATCTTGTGTTCTAGCTTGATTTCCAGTTAGTTCTGCGGGCCGCACGATTGAGCGGCCCATATCTTGCAAAGTTACGGATTCTTTTGCAAATGACAAGCAGAGCCGCCCCCGGAGTTCGTCAGGCAACCACATCACCCGCAGTTTTGCCACATAGG
>JBJFDD010000398.1:0-3782 GCA_051889815.1 Candidatus Cryptobacteroides sp.
AATCATTCCCTTCATAACTGAAAAGTTGTTCTGTAAGTTTCTTTGAACTGATTGTTACACTGACTGAATCGAGTGCATACACTGAACTGTTGAATCGTGTTCCTTTCTTCTCAGCGTCCAGCATTCTCGCATCAAAGGCCTCTATCACTATGTACTTTTGAGAATAATTAGTCCAACTGGGACAAGGATCTTCCCGGATAACAGGATTGCCCGGATTCAACATCAATAAAGAGACCAGAATAAGAAGACACTTAACCATATAAAAAAATCAATTATCACTGAATATCCAGTCCTGCGAAGATATAAAAAAAAATATTGGATTTCAAACTATTCCAAACCGAGGGCATTGTACAAAAGTCCGAGAGCGGAATCGGCATCGCTTCCGGTCTGGTCAAGCAGCTGGACGAACTTGCTGCCGATGATGGCACCGCTTGCATTGTCCCAGGCAGCATGAAGAGTCTGGGCGTTGCTGATGCCGAAGCCTATCATCGCAGGATTCTTCAGGTTCATCGACCTGACTTTGCTGAAATACGCCTGCCGGTCGGCACCGAACTGTTCCTGGGCACCGGTAGTGGCCGCACTGGAGACCAAATAGATGAATCCGTCAGTGTTGTCGTCGATGAACCGGATTCTCTCCTCCGAAGTCTCGGGAGTGATGAGCATTATGATGCGCAGGTCATACCTGTCGGCAACCGCCTTGTACTCCTCCATGTAGTCCTTGAAAGGAAGGTCGGGGATAATCATACCGTCAATCCCGGTCCGGACGCATTCGCGGCAGAAGTTCTCGAACCCGAACTGGAGAATCGGATTGAGATAGCCCATGAGTATGAGAGGAATCTGCACGTCGGACCTGATGCCTGACAACTGTTCGAAAAGCAGCCTCAGCGACATTCCGTTCCTGAGAGCCTTTGTTGCTGCATTCTGGATCACAGGTCCGTCCGCCATAGGGTCTGAGAACGGAATGCCGATTTCTATCATGTTGATCCCTTTTGCGGCAAGGGTCCTGATCACACCCGGAGCCGAATCCAGCGTCGGAGCACCGGCGCAGAAGTACAAACTGAGCAATTGGTCCGGCTTGTTTGAGAAAAGTTCATTTATCCTGTTCATTGTTCTTTTGAGTTATAAGTTCATCGATAAATCTTTCAAGTACGGTCACGTCCTTGATGGCCGGTTCCTTCTCGAACCTTGAATTCAGGTCCACTCCGAGGAAACACGGATGACGGAAGGTTTTCAGTCCAGAAGCGCTTTCCGGCCCGATTCCTCCTGCAAGCAGGAAAGGAGTGCTGCCCTGATAGGAATGAAGCATAGCCCAGTCAAAACCCCTGCCTGTGCCCCCGAATTGCCCGGAGGCTGTCTCAAACAGAAGAAGGTCAGCAGCACCATCCCAAAGAGTGGCCCCGGCGGCATCTTCCGGGGAACTCACCTGCACGGTACGGATTATCCTGACACCGCCTGGAAGAGCCTTCCGCAAGGTGCCGAGATATTCAAGGGACTCTCCGCCGTGGAGCTGCACAAAGTCAAGTCCGAAGAGGTCCACGCGGGATAGCACATCGGAAACTGGAGAATTGACAAACACCCCGACCCGACCGCAGGACGAAGGGAGAAAGGACGGAACTTCGGAGACATATCTCGGAGACTTGTCATAGAATATGAAGCCCATCAGGTCGATTCCCAACCGCTCCACTTCTCTTATGTTGGAGGCATCCCTCATGCCGCAGACCTTGATCAGCATAGCTCTGAAATGAATCTTGCCAAGGCCCCTGCAGGGTCTTCCTCCCTCATGAAGCGCTCACCTACAAGAAATCCCCGGAATCCCGCGGCCCTGAGTTCCCGCACGACGGCAGGATCTGAGATGCCCGACTCGCTGACAAGCAGAGGCTTTTCTTCTTCTGGAATATCCGCCACCGCGGCCCTCATCATCGCGGCAATCGAGAAACTGTGCCCTACATCGGTGCGGAAAGTCCCGAGGGCACGGTTGTTTACCCCCAGCATGTCGGGAATTCCTGCTTCAAGGTAAGAGAGTTCCCGGCTGTCGTGCACCTCGAGAAGCACCTCCAGTCCAAGGGAGCGGGCCGTGGAAAGAAGGTCTGAATATTCCGTTTTCCCAAGAGCCGCTGCGATTAGCAGGATGGCATCCGCTCCGTAAGTCTTGGCTTCATGGACCTGATGCGCGTCGATTATGAATTCCTTGCGGAGTATGGGAAGGTCCGGTACCAGCGGACGCACCCTGCGGATGTAGTCAATGTCTCCCCCGAAGTACTTCCTGTCCGTCAGGATGCTGACCGCTGCTGCTCCGGATGCGGCATATCCGCTCACAACGTCCTCGGCAAGGGCTTCTTCCCTGATCCATCCCTTGCTTGGACTCTTCCGCTTGAACTCGGCGATTATTCCGGACGGGCTCTTCGCCAGGGCAGCCTTCATGCTCCTTTTCTTGAGCTTCGCCAAGGATAATTCCTCTCTTTTGTGTGCTATTATTTCTTCAAGAATATCCGCCATCTCTCCTTAAGAATTGAGTTCCACGAATTTTTTGAATGTCTGCTGGGCTCGGCCGCTCTCCAATGCCTCTCTTGCCATTTCCACGCTTTCAGTGATGCTCTTGTTGCGGTCCATCACAGCTATTCCGCAGGCTGCATTGGCGATGATGACATCCCTCTGGGCAGCAGACGAGGTCCCGTTCAGGACACTGTCGAAAATCTTCCAGGCTTCCTGTGCGGTTTTTCCCCCGTAGATGTCTTCAGCTGCCAAATAATTGAGTCCCAGATCCTTTGGTGTGAAGACCTTCTCGAAATAGTTGGTCACGAGTTTGAATCCGGAAGTCAGCGAAATCTCATCGTAGCCGTCATAGGAGGTCACTACGCCGTAGTTGTCCCCGATCTTCTGGTGGATGTTGACGTAGAGGCGCTGGATGTCCTGGTCAGCAGTCCCGTGAAGGGAGTTCTTCGGCCGGCAAGGATTGACCAGCGGACCAAGAAGATTGAAACAGGTAGGAATCCCCATAGCTTTCCGAATCGGGCCGACGAACTTCATTCCGTAGGCGAACAAAGGAGCATGGAGGTAGCAGAAGCCTGTTTTCTCGAGGCTCTTCCTGAGAAGGTCGGGGTCGGCCGTGAACTTCACCCCGTGGGCTTCCAGCACATTTGAGGCGCCGCTCACCGAAGTGGCGCTGCCGTTGCCGTGCTTGGTCACCTTGTAGCCGCAGGCGGCAATCACGAAGGCAGAACAAGTGGAGATGTTGAAGGTGTTCTTCCCGTCACCTCCGGTTCCGACGATGTCGAGAGTGTCGAAATCGTCAAGGTCTACACTCTTTCCGGTTTCGAGGAGTCCGTCGCGGAAACCGAGGAGTTCATCCACAGTGACCCCCCGGGTCTGGATTGACATCAGCAGCGAAGCTATCTGGCAGTCGTTGAATTTTTCTTGAGTGATTCCGACAAGAATGTCGTGAGTTTCCTGGCGGGACAGGGTCTGTCCCTTGACCAGTTTCTGAAGATACTGTTTCATTGTTTCAACCAATTTTCGATTATTCTTTTTCCATAAGGCGTGAGCACGCTTTCCGGGTGGAACTGCAGGCCACGCACGTCAAGTTCCCTATGGCGGAGAGCCATTACAAGACCCTCGTCCGACACACAGGTCACTTCAAGGCACTCGGGCAGGGTCCCCTCATCCACCACCCAGGAGTGATAGCGACCGACAGGGAAATCCTTGTCCAAGCCTTTGAATATGCCGTCGTCCGCAACGACATGGACCGGGGTCTGCACCCCGTGGAACACTTCCTCAAGATTCAC
>JBJFDD010000399.1:0-3737 GCA_051889815.1 Candidatus Cryptobacteroides sp.
TGTTCCCTGCCGCGTCGGAGTACCTCGTCTCGGTGACGAACGGGTAGCTCGCCGACGATCCCACGTCTCCGGTGAGTCCGACCAGAGACTCGTCCGTCCAGACCCTCTCCTTGTAGATGGCCAAGAGCGACCCGAGGCTTCCGCCGAACTCGCTGCAGGCAGTCTCGCGGTACATGAGTGAGTCCTTCGGGTACCATGCCGAGGAGGATCCTCCGGAGGGGATGACGTTGAGCAGGCCTGCCCCGTTCACGGATTCCTCGGCGGTGCTGTAGCGGAAGTTCCTGTACATGACGCTGCCGTCGGACTCGACGTCACGGATCTGCCTTATGCGCAGTCCTCCTGCCAGCTGGACGGTTTTGGACTCGTCAAGGTAGCGGTGCGCCTCGTAGGAGAACTCCGTCCTTCCTCCTGTGGGGTAGGTGATGGCGGTGAGCATGCCCCTCTTCATTGCTGCTTCGTTGCATGAGCGGTCTCCGCCCGGGATGGTCACGTCCACCTGCTCGTCCATCCCGACGGGGAAGTTGTGCACGACCGCCGTGGTGACGATGTCCGGGACGAGGGTGGTGTTGGAGTCATGTCCGTTGTAGTAGCCCCACCGGTCGAGCCCCCTGGTGTCGCGCGGGAGCGGGAGCCCCTCATAGGTGAACGACCATGTCTGGGCATCCTCGCCGTGCGGGCCGCAGATTGTCACGGAGTTGAGCCTTAGCGTGAAGTCCAGGGCATTGCAGGTCTGCGAGAGGATGATCTTCCTGACAAGGGTGCCGAAAAGGTCGTAGATCTGAATCTCTGAGAGGTATGATCCTGCCGCGGGTCCGTAGACCGAGGCCGATCCGGAGTGACGGACGAACTCGATGTGCCCCTCGCTGAAGTCGATTCGTTGGGGATAGGAGTTTCTCTGGACGATGTCCTGCCTCGAGGGCGAGGGGAAGAAGTATCCATCCGGGAGCGTCAGCTGGTCCGCGGTCGTCTCCACGAGGGAGCGTGAGATGTTGTCGAACCTGTAGAAGGTGTTGTCCTCTGGGCTGCCTCCTGCGGAGGAGAGGACCGCCGGGATGGTGTTCTGTATCTGTCCGACGAACCGGTCGACCATCGTCACGGCGTCGGTCCAGCGTGAGGAGACGATCTCCTCGACTGGGGAGGAATAGGAAAACCGGACAGTGCGTCCGGTTGCGGCTGAGCGAATCTCTCGTATCTTCCAGGAGGTTGGCGGCTCGTGGTAGGATCCTCCGAAGGAGTGCGGGATCCTGTCGTAGCAGCCGTTCCCTCCGAATGTGTAGCGCATTCCCGCCCTGTCGGTCATCCGGATGACGGAGGACCAGTCGGTAGTGGAAGGGAACTCGACCTTCACGGGGTCGTCGGGGATGATTACGGCCTTCCTTGTGGTGCGGTCGGGATTGCGGATGTACATCCTTCCTGCTGAGCCGAGTAGCGAGTAGTGGTACTCGTCGAGTGTGACGTCCGCGGCCTGTGAGGCTACCTGGGAGAGCTGGTACCAGGTCGGGGAGGCGGTCTCCGCGATGGTCGAGTTGTAGAAGTACTCGTCGGCTCCTCCGGCGATGCTCCTTGAGAGGGACGGACCGGTGGAGAGGCTCCATCCGTCGCCGAGCCAGCAGCTCGAGCGCATGTTCGGGCGGAGGCCCGAGGCGTGGAAGGAAAGCGAGATGGGTATCCTGATGTCGCCCTCGACGATCTCGTACAGCGGGATGGAAATCTGGACCAGGCCATTGCTCAGGTCGACGGGACATTCGATGTATCTTGTGATGGCCGCTGCAGCAGGGGACTCGGGAAGTACCTTCGGGGCAGAAAGCTCCGGGAGTTGCGCGTGGGCTGAAATTGATATCACAGTCAGGACTGTGGAGCAGAAAGAGGCTTTTTTCATTTATTTGTAAGTTATGGTCTGTGCAAATATAATTCGTTTGCTGGATAATTGCTTCTGAAAATCGATCTTTTGTTTGAAGATTGAACCTTATGGAAATCGTCTCCATTTTGCTATATTTGTCGAATCATTCAGATACATCTTATTTTTTTATTAATCATCAATAAATGAGCACAACATTCAAGTACGCTCCAATGTTCCAGCTCGGTCCTGACACTACCGAGTACTACAAGATACCTGGCTCCGAGAGCCTTGTGTCTGTCGGAGATTTCGAGGGGAAGCCGATCCTGAAGGTCACTCCGGAGGCGCTGACCCTTATGACCAACACCGCTTTCCGCGATGTGAGCTTCCTTCTCCGCCGTTCCCACAACGAGCAGGTGGCGAAGATTCTCAGTGATTCTGAGGCCAGCGAAAACGACAAGTATGTCGCACTCACTTTCCTCCGCAATGCTGAGGTCGCTGCCAAAGGCAAACTTCCTCTCTGCCAGGACACCGGTACTGCCATTGTCCACGGAGAAAAGGGCCAGCAGGTCTGGACCGGCTTCGAGGATGAGGAGGCAATCTCCCTCGGAGTCTTCAAGACCTACACCGAGGAAAACCTCAGGTACTCCCAGAATGCCCCTCTGGATATGTACAACGAGGTCAACACCAAGTGCAACCTTCCAGCCCAGATTGACATCGAGGCTACCGAAGGCATGGAATACCGTTTCCTGATGGTGACCAAGGGTGGAGGATCGGCCAACAAGAGCTATCTCTACCAGGAGACCAAGGCCCGCATCCAGAATCCGGGCACCCTCATTCCTTTCCTTGTCGAGAAGATGAAGAGCCTCGGTACTGCCGCCTGCCCTCCTTACCACATCGCATTCGTCATCGGAGGTACTTCCGCAGAGAAGAACCTTCTCACAGTGAAACTCGCTTCGACCCATTTCTATGACAGCCTGCCTACTACCGGAGACGAGACCGGACGTGCTTTCCGCGACATCGATCTGGAGAACCAGCTTCTGGTCGAGGCCCAGAAGATCGGCCTGGGAGCACAGTTCGGAGGCAAGTATCTTGCCCACGACATCCGTGTCATCCGTCTTCCGCGCCATGGCGCAAGCTGCCCTATCGGTCTTGGTGTAAGCTGTTCTGCCGACCGCAACATCAAGGCGAAGATCAATTCGGACGGTATCTGGATCGAGAAGATGGACGACAAGCCTTACGAACTCATCCCTGAGGAGTACCGCAATGCGGGCGAGGGAGAGGCTGTCCGGATCGATCTCGACCAGCCTATGTCAGAGGTCTGCAAGATTCTTTCGAAATACCCTGTCAGCACCCGTCTCAGCCTCAACGGAACCATCATTGTAGGCCGTGACATCGCCCATGCAAAGATCAAGGCAAGACTCGATGCAGGCGAACCGATGCCTCAGTACATGAAGGACCATCCTATCTACTATGCCGGACCGGCCAAGACTCCTGCAGGAATGGCCTGCGGTTCGATGGGACCTACCACAGCTGGCCGTATGGACCCTTATGTGGATGAATTCCAGGACCATGGCGGCTCGATGATCATGCTTGCCAAGGGCAACCGCAGCCAGGCTGTCACCGATGCCTGCAAGAAGCACGGAGGATTCTATCTCGGCTCGATCGGAGGTCCTGCCGCAATCCTTGCCCAGAACAACATCAAGAGCATCGAGTGCGTCGAATATCCTGAGCTCGGGATGGAGGCAATCTGGAAAATCAAGGTTGAGGATTTCCCTGCCTTCATTCTCGTGGATGACAAGGGCAATGACTTCTTCAAGCAGCTTGGTCTGTAATTGATTGAAAAATAGATAATTGAAAGGAGAACGGTTGAGAGTGTGTCCGTTCTCCTTTCTTTTTT
>JBJFDD010000400.1:0-3733 GCA_051889815.1 Candidatus Cryptobacteroides sp.
AGAAGGAATGTCTTCTGAAATCTCCTGATTCAAAGATTTGTGTAAGAATCAACACCACCGACGGGGTGGCATATTCAATCAACTACAACGGGCTGGAAATCCTCTCCCCTTCGTTCGTCTCGATGACCCTGGAAGACGGAAGGGTCTTCGGACAGGGCAAGATCAGGAAGATCCGGACCGGAAGTGTCGAGAACCGAGGCATCCCGACCGTGGTCTACAAGAAGGAATCTGTCGATGATGTCTACAACTTCCTGTCCATCGACTACAAAGACTGCACCCTGGAATTCCGCGCCTACGACGATGCTGTCGCCTACCGGTTCGTCTCAACAGGGAAGAAGGGAGGGTTCAATGTGGCCGGAGAGCAGGCTGAATTCAACTTTGCCGGCAATCCATCCGCGTGGATCCCTTATGTCAGGACCAAGGGTACTTTCGAGCAGCAGTGGTACAACTCCTTCGAGAACATCTACACCCACGCCCCTCTGGCAGAATGGGACCGCAACCAGCTTGCGTTTCTTCCGGTTGCCTTCGATGCCGCTGACGGGGTCAAGGTCATCATCACCGAATCGGACCTGCGCCACTATCCGGGAATGTACCTGAGTTCCGTGGGAGAAACTTCCCTCAAGGGCGTGTTTGCCACACGTCCTGCCGAGACTGAAGTGGGAGGGCACAACATGCTCCAGGGCATCATCAAGAGCCGCCACGACTACATCGCCGAGGCGACTTGCGGCCAGGAGTTCCCTTGGAGAATCATCGGTATCGTCCCGCAGGCAAAGGACCTTGCCGGAATGGACATCGTCTGGAACCTTGCCAAGCCTGCCGACCCGCAGACAGACTGGAGCTGGATCAAGCCGGGCAAGGTTGCCTGGGACTGGTGGAACAACTGGAACATCTCCGGAGTCGATTTCAAGTCCGGAGTCAACAACGACACCTATAGGTATTATATCGACTTCGCATCCGCAAACGGCATTGAATATGTCATCCTCGACGAAGGATGGGCTGTCAACCTCAAGACCGACCTGATGCAGGTAGTGCCGGAAATCAACCTCGAGGAACTCACCGCCTATGCCGAATCAAAGAACGTCGGGCTCATCCTCTGGGCAGGCTACAAGGCTGTGGACAAGGACATCGAAGGAATATTCAAGCACTATTCACAGATGGGCATCAAGGGCTTCAAGATCGATTTCATGGACAGGGACGACCAGGAAGTGGTCGATTTCTACGAGAACTGCGCAAGTCTCGGTGCCAAGTACCACCTTCTCATCGACTTCCACGGTGCCTTCAAGCCGGCCGGCCTTACCAGGACCTACCCTAACGTCCTGAACTTCGAAGGAGTCCACGGTCTCGAGCAGGTCAAATGGATCCCTGCCACGACCGACCAGGTCACCTACGACGTCACCATTCCTTTCATCAGGATGATGGCCGGTCCGATGGACTACACCCAGGGAGCGATGCGCAACGCCACCAAGCGCAACTACCACCCTTGCAACTCGGAGCCGATGAGCCAGGGCACACGCTGCCGCCAGCTCGCTGAATATGCAATCTTCGAAGCGCCTCTTACCATGATGTGCGACTCGCCTTCAGCCTACATGGCAGAACCGGAGTGTACCGAATTCATCGCCGGCTTCCCGACCACCTGGGACGAGACAGTGCCGCTCTGCGGGGAGATCGGTGAATATGTCGCAATAGCCCGCCGCAAGGGTGACAAGTGGTACGTCGGAGCCCTGACCGACTGGAACGAGAGGGATCTCGAACTGGATCTTGGTTTCACCGGCGGCGGCAAGATGACCATCTTCCAGGACGGCGTCAATGCCCACAGAATCGCCAGGGACTACAAGAAAGTCTCATCCATACTGCCTTCAGACGGCAAGGTCAAGATCCACATGGCCCCGGGCGGCGGCTGGGCGGCAGTAATAGAATAGCCCTGACGCCAGCAGGGCCAGCGGATAGACATAGTATTTCCTGAAAAAGGTCTTCCCGTCCATTGCCAAAAAAGTTTACAGGGCTTCAATGAGGAGGCCGGCGTTCGAATCCACAGGTACGGAGTAGACGCCTTCGTCATCTTTCTCAAGGGTGATGACACCATTGGCTCCGGTAGCGGTGACTTTCTTTGCAGAAGTCTTGAAGCGGAGGATATGGGTGGCAGGGGCTTTGTCGTAAGGGTCGTCGGCAGCGCAGACGAAAACAGCCTTGGAGTCGCACCCGGCGCAGCGGGAAACCATTGAACCGGCAACGAGAGCGGCACCGTCTTCGAAACGGAGATTGCTGAAAGTCCCGTCATTGAGCTCGGAGACAATCTGTTCGTCAAGTCCCTCCAGCCACTCGGTACCTTCGAATCCTACGAAGGTGGTGGCGACGGTGCGGTACTTCATGTAAGGTTCGCCAAGGGTCCTGATTTCTGCGTTGACGGTCTTGAGCTTGTCGTACTGCTCGGTCTTCTCACCATTTTCGTCAAGCACCTGGTTGCTCCACCAGCCTGCGGTGTAGCATGCCCAGATGATGTTCTCTGCACCGAAGGCCATTGCCGTCCAGGCCTGGAAACGGAGGCGGTTGACGCTAGTCCAGACTTCCGGATCAAGAGAGTTGACCTGAAGCACAATCCACATGCTGCGGTCACTCCGGCGGCAGGCGTCAGAGACGATGCGTAGATTGTCATAGGCATGGGGAACATTGCATGAATAGACATAGAAATCGTAGCAGATGTAGTCCGAAGGGACATTCTTGACATATTCGGCAATGTGCTCCCTGTAGGTTGCAGTACCGAGCTGGTTGACTGTCTGCTCGGCATTGTTGACAGCGACTGAAGCGTAGTTCGGATAGAGGTTCAGATAAGGGAACTGGTTCGGGAAAAGTGAATCGACCTTCTCGAACACCTGTCCGTAGTAAGGAAAATCAAGCGCGGACGGTTCGTCTCCGATGTCGATGCCCCAGACAGCCGGATGGTCTTCCCAGGCTGCGGCTGCGTCGATGTATTTGTCCATCGTGTTGAAGGTGCTGAGCTGGCCGGCGTTGCTGCCGTCTCCGCCCCACCAGCTCGGAACAACCCCTGTCAGGATGGCTCCGACGCCATATTTCTCAAAGAGGTCAAGTGCCTCCCTGTCATCCTGCATGCAGACGACGAAGTCGATACCGCAGTCTGCGATGTCCTTGATGTGGGCCTCCGTCCGCGCATAAGGCTGGAGAATGTAGGCTCCGATGTTCAGGCGGCTGCGGTCCATGCGGCCGGCGGTAACAGTTTCCTGCTTCGGTGCACAGGAAGCGAGCCCTGCCAGAAGCAATGAGAGATAGATGTACTTGCGCATATTCATTGATGAATTGGTCATTCTTTTTGTAAGTCCTTGACAATATACTCATTTTCTGCAATGTCCCGCATCTTTTCTGAAGGTCTCCCTGCCGGAATCAGCCGAAAAGGCCGAGCACGAAGATCAGAAGGATTGCAAAGGGCGCGACGAACTTGATCAGGTAGTAGATGGTAGCATTGAGCACTCCCCTGCCTTTGATGGTGCCGGAATTGGAGAGTTCGTCGATGAAATCTTCCTTCTTCATCTTCCAGCCGACGAAGACCGCAAACAGAAGCGCCCCAAGAACCATCAGATAGTTCGAGCAGAGCTTGTCGCAGAAATCGAAGAGGCTGTTTCCAAGAATATGGAATGATGCCAGAGGACCGAAAGAGAGCGAACAGAGCACACCGAGAGCGCTGGCGAAGAGGAATATTCCCAAAGTAGCCTTGCCCCTT
>JBJFDD010000401.1:0-3731 GCA_051889815.1 Candidatus Cryptobacteroides sp.
CTCGATACCGAGAGAAAGCGGAGTAACATCCAGAAGGAGCACATCCTTGACATCACCTGCGAGCACACCGCCCTGGATTGAAGCACCGATAGCGACGACTTCGTCCGGATTGACGCTCTTGTTAGGCTCCTTGCCGAAGAAATCCTTTACAATCTGCTGGATCTTCGGGATTCTGGTCGAACCTCCGACGAGAAGGACCTCGTCGATGTCTGAAGTCTGGAGTCCGGCATCCTTGAGGGCCTGGCGGCAAGGCTCGATGGACCTCTGGAAGAGGTTGTCGCAGATCTGTTCGAACTTCGCCCTTGTGAGAGTCTTGACAAGGTGCTTTGGAATACCGTCAACCGGCATGATGTAAGGAAGGTTGATTTCAGCTGAAGTCTGGTTGGACAGCTCTATCTTTGCTTTCTCGGCAGCTTCCTTGAGCCTCTGGAGGGCCATAGGATCCTTCCTGAGGTCGATACCGTTGTTCTCGGCTGCGAATTCGGCTGCGAGCCAGTTGATGATTTCCTGGTCGAAGTCGTCACCTCCGAGGTGGGTGTCACCATTGGTGGACTTGACTTCGAACACACCGCCGCCAAGTTCGAGGATGGAGATATCGAAGGTACCGCCACCGAGGTCATAGACAGCGACCTTCATGTCCTTGTTCTTCTTGTCAAGACCATAGGCAAGCGCTGCTGCAGTAGGCTCGTTGATGATTCTCTTCACATCCAGGCCTGCAATCTTTCCGGCTTCCTTGGTGGCCTGGCGCTGAGAGTCAGAGAAATATGCCGGGACTGTGATGACAGCTTCAGTGACATCCTGGCGGAGATAGTCCTCGGCGGTCTTCTTCATCTTCTGGAGAATCATTGCGGAAATCTCCTGAGGAGAATAGTACTTGCCGTTGATGTCAACCCTAGGGGTGTTGTTGTCGCCTCTGACGACCTTGTAAGGAACTCTTGCGATTTCCTTGGTGACCTGGTCGTAGGTCTCGCCCATGAATCTCTTGATTGAGAAAATGGTGTTTTGAGGATTGGTGATTGCCTGACGCTTTGCCGGTGCACCTACTTTCCTTTCACCGCCGTCGGTGAAGGCTACGATTGAAGGAGTGGTCCTTTCGCCCTGGTCATTGATGATGACGGTAGGCTGGTTTCCTTCCATGACTGAAACGCACGAATTGGTGGTTCCAAGGTCGATTCCGATAATCTTTCCCATATTTATCTTACTTTTTGAAATTACTTGTTTTTCTTTCCCTTTCCGGGAATCGCACTTTTCTTATCCAATGTTGTGCCATTTCTTTGAATATGACAATTTGTCATAGTCGTGTCATTGCCCATCGGTTCAATCGCAACTGGTCAATCCTTTCGTACCAAAACAACAAAGAAAGTGACTGTCGGCCAAAAGACTGATAGTCACTTCCTGAATTATTGTCCAATTCTCATTGGCTGTCCAAATCTCCGGGATTCGGATGCCAGGCTAGTCGCCGGCTTCCTTGAGACGCTCTGCGTTCTCGGCAATCTGGAGCTGGTTGATGCACTCCTGGATGTCACCGTCCATGAAGACAGGAAGATTGTACATCGACCAGTTGATACGGTGGTCTGTCACCCTGCCCTGTGGATAGTTGTAGGTGCGGATCTTGGCCGAACGGTCACCTGTCGAAACCATGGTCTTGCGCTTCGCGCCGATTTCGTCGAGATACTTCTGATGCTCAAGGTTGTAGAGTCTGGTACGGAGTTCTTCGAAAGCCCTGTCCTTGTTCTTGAGCTGGGAGCGCTCCTCCTGGCACTGGACCACGAGTCCGGACGGGATATGTGTCAGGCGGACAGCAGAGTAGGTCGTGTTGACTCCCTGGCCTCCCGGACCGGATGCGCAGAACAGGTCAAGACGGATGTCATCCCATTTAAGATCAACATCGAACTCACCTGCCTCCGGGAATACTGCCACGGAAGCGGCAGAAGTCTGGATCCTTCCCTGGGTCTCGGTCTGGGGGACACGCTGGACGCGGTGGACCCCGGATTCATATTTCATTATGCCATAGACCCCCTCGTCGTTCGAAGAAACCTTGAATACAATGAGCTTGTAGCCGCCGGATGTACCAGGAGCCTGGTCGTTTATCTCAATTTTCCAGCCTCTCTTTTCGGCATATTTTGAATACATCCTGAAAAGGTCGCCTGCGAATATGGCGGCTTCGTCACCGCCCGCTCCGCCGCGGATTTCGACTATCGCATTCTTGCTGTCATCAGGGTCTGCCGGGATGAGGAGAATCTTTATCTCTTCCTCCATCTGTGGAAGTTTCGGCTCTATTTCTGCGACTTCGGCCTTGGCCATTTCACGCAAGTCCTCATCCTTCTCGTTCACGAGGATGTCCTTTGCTTCTGCGAGTTCGTCCACGAGTCTCTTGTACTCAAGACCGGCCTTGATGATGGGCTGGAGTTCCTTGTAGTCCTTGTTGAGCTGGACGTATTTCTTCATGTCAGCTATGACCTCCGGGTCGGAAAGCTGGTCCTGAAGCTGATTGTACTTGTCCTGAAGGGCCAGGATCTTGTCGACTAGTGTATTCTCTGCCATTGAATATGGTAATGTTGTCTATTGGATTGTCTGTCAGATTGATTTGATGTAGCAGCGCCTGCGCATGAAAGGCTCGTTCTCGTACTTGCTCCAGACATTGGCAGCGCTGTTGGATTCTATCTGGGGATTGGTGATTCCCCAGACCGTGCCGGCTGCGATGTATTTCTCCGACATGGTGGCGTGGTAAACGGCCGACACTCCCTTGTTCTGCCATTGCGGGACGGCTCCGTTCAGCATCAGGTCAACCGTGTCGTAGCGGTACATGGCCTTCAGGATGTGGAACCAGCCGAACGGGAACAGATGTCCTTTTGCCTTCTTGAGAGCCTCGGAGATGGTCGGGATGGAGATTCCGAAAGCCACAAGATTTTCGTCCTGGTCAAGGATGATGCTGCTTGTCCTGTCATTTATGAAAGGAAGGAAAGCCGCTGCCTCCTCTTCGATTTCCTCGTCCGTGAACGGGATGAAGTTGTACACCGTGTCAGCGAAACTCTTGTTGTAGACATCGAAGAAATACCTTACCAGTTTCTTGTCTTTCTTGAGTTTGTTGAGACTTCCCTCGTGGAGGTTGTATCTCTCCTTGAGGAGTTTGCCGATCCGTTTTACCTTTTCCGGAAGTTCCAGGTTTGAGCGCACCTTGTACTGAAGCCAGTCGCACTCTTTCTCGAAGCCAAGTCGTGTGATGAAGTCGTTGTAGTACGGGAAGTTGTAGATGCAGTTGAAAGGAGGAGTGTTCTCGAAACCTTCGACCAGCATTCCCTGCTTGCCGAGCGTGTTGTAATAGAGAGGACCGTGGATTTCATTCATCCCGTTCTCTTTCGCCCAGTCTTCGGCTGTCCCGACCAGGAGTTCGGCGACCTTGAAATCATCGATGGTGTCAAACCATCCGAAACGGGCTCTCTTCTTGTTGTAACGTTCGTTGTAACGCGGGTTTATCATTCCGCAGATCCTGCCCACAACCTTCTTTCCGTCCATCACCATCCACATCTTCCTCTTGCAGTAGGACAGGGTGGAGACTTTTGTCAGCGAGTTCACCTGGTCGCTATGCAGCGCCGGTACATATTGGGGGCAATTCTTGTAAAGCTTGTCGGGAAACTTGATGAATTTCATCAGGTCCCTTCTGCTTTCAACTTCTACGACAGTGTAGTCTGACATAATTGATGCTTTCTCTTTCCTAAACAGGTGTAAGG
>JBJFDD010000402.1:0-3702 GCA_051889815.1 Candidatus Cryptobacteroides sp.
TAGCGGCAGAATATTTCCTTTAATCCCTTCATGCCGCAAAGATAGTGGAAAACAGGGTAAAAATGAAACATATTCATTAATATATAATATTCAAGTTACATTTTTACCATTCATTTTCCCTTATCCCCATTGGTCGGGGAATGATTTCCGCATACCTTTGCAAAAGAAAAATAAACCCTTTAAAGCATTTGATTATGAGAAGCATTGCAAAATTGGACCTTCAGTACGCCCACCGTTTCTACGGATTCAAAGGTGAGGCTCAATACCTCCACGGACACACAGGTGTCCTTACCATCGAAGTTGAAGAGCCGGTCAACGAAGGAGTGAACATGGCTTACCCTTGCAACGAAATCCAGAAAGTTGCCTGGTCGGTACTCAAGAACTTCGACCACGCCCTGGTGCTGCGCGAGGATGACCCGCTTCTTCCGGCAATCCTCGGGGTTTACGAGCAGACCGGAATCAAGAACGGAACCCCTCAGAACACCATGAAAGGAGAAGCCTTCAAGACTGACCTTTGCCAGGCCTTCCCTGACTGCCGTCTTGTAGTCACGAAGGAGACCATGACAGTCGAAGGGATGATCAAGATTGTCTATGACCTTCTCAAGGACAAGCTCAACATCGTCAAGCTGACCTTCACCAGCGGTGTCAACGCAGCTACCCAGGAATTCCCTTCGCACACCACTATCGACCGTTGCCCTCTCTGCGGAATCGCCCTGGACGAGGACGGTGTCTGCCCTAAGTGCGGCTACAGGAAGTAATCCGCAAACTTCAGATCTCCCAGCCATGGCTTCACCTGCGGTAAAACGTCGGGATGAGGCCATGGTCGTTTTACAGGGATAGCATCAGGCAGCGCTCCGGATGTAGAATGGGATGGCAAGGAGCTGGCAGGCCGTGCTGACTGCAGCCATAAGGGTCGGATTCACATCATAAAGAGCTCCGAGAATCCAGCTTCCGAGGAACCAGGCAACACCGAAAGCCAGGGAGAAGATGCCGAAACCGGTGGCACGTGAGGTCTTGGGGGTCATCCTGGTAACAGCCGCCTTCAGGATTGACTCCTGGGCACCCATACCTATACCCCACATCACGACACCGGCAATCAGGCTCAAAGGCGAATGTCCAAGGAAGACAAGAAAACTGAAAGGGGCTGCGAGAATTGTCGAAACCACAAGTACTTTCATCCCCCATCGGTCATATAGATTGCCGAAAACAAGGGCGGCTACGGCATCGACAAACATTGCGGCACTGTAAAGCAAGGGAAGAACTTCGGGGGAAATGGTATCGGAGGCAGTCCTGCTGATGTGCATCGCCACCAGTGAATAGTCCAGGAATCCGAATGCAAAGAGGCTGATTCCGGCAATGTACAGCACGAATTGCTTCCCGACTTTGAATGGAACATATTCCTTGGCATCGGGTTCAAACTGGTCGGGATTTGGGAAATGGTGCCTTGTAACCAGAAGCAGCACAAGGGTGATGGCTGCCGGCACGGCCAGGGCGAGGAAACAGAAACTGTAGCGTTCGAAAGTGCTTCCGTCGGTCTTGAACAGCATTATCACATAGAGAAGAAGAGGCCCCAGAACAGCCCCGAACTGGTCTAGCAGTTCCTGAAGTCCGAAGGCCTTGCCCGCTCCCTCCCGGGAAGCAGCGAAAGAGACTACGGTGTCCTTTGCCGGTTTCTTGATTGCCTTTCCGAACTTCTGTATCACCAGAAGGATGCAGGCTGCAATCCAGCCGTTCTCCCCTACCAGAGCGAGGGCGGGAATCGTGACGAGTTCAAGACAGTAGCCAAGTATCACCAAGGGCCAGTACTTGCGTGTCCTGTCTGCCAGGCGTCCGGAGACGAAGCGCAGTGAATATCCCACCAACTCCCCGAGTCCGGAAACCAGGCCTATAGTAGCCGCAGAGGCGCCCATAAGAGAAAGGAAAGCTCCCCGGATGCTCTCGGCGCTTTCCTTTGTCATATCTGAGAACATGCTCACGATGCCGAACAGCAGAATGAACAGCATCGCGCGCGACATATTCTTGCTTTGCCTTTTTGTCATGAGTTTCTTGTTTGTTACGAGTCCAGGCCGCGTTGTTTCCGGATCAGCTGATAAGCCTCATTGATGGTTTTGAACTTTTCTTCAGCAGCATGCTGGACATCCTGTGATTCAGTGGCGTACTTGTCAGGATGATACTTGACAGCCAACCTCTTGAAGGCCGATTTGACCTCACTGTCCGGAGCATCCGGAGAGAGGCCCAAAGTCCTGTAGGCACGCGTCAGGGAAGCGGCAGAGGATTGTGAATATGGATTCCCGCCGAAATTGCCGTTCCATCCATAGCCGCCGTAACCGCTACGGTTGTCTGGACCATAGCCGCCGTAACCGCTACGGTCTTCAGGGCCGGAGGTCCATTCGGAATAGTGTTTCCATTCTTCCTGCCGCCCCCGGGTGCCCTTGAAAATCCGGAAGACCAGAGACAGCAGAAACCAGAAGAAAAGAAACTGAAGCAACGAGTAGAGTAGGTAGAACATAATTGCAAGGGATTGTCAGGACACCTGGTTCATCTGAAAAGAAGAATGACCAAAAGGACAAAAGGAAGTGCCCACATGATGGTCCAAAGCACTTTCTGCCAGGTCTTCATCGAGGCCCAGGCGTACTGGAACTGAGCCTTTGCCACGGAAAAGCTCGCCTGGATCTTCTCCTTCCACATCTGGAACTTGCCGATTCCGGCTTTGCCGGCGGAATTGAAAGTACTGCCCTTCCCGTGGACTTTCACCTTGACCTTGGACGTTTCCTTGCCGGAACCGGTTGATGCGACCAGGGTGAAGACCATGTCTTTCGACGCATTGTTGGACCAGCATATTCGGCTGCCCATATCAGGTACCTGAATACGCTGGACCGAATTTCCGTCCTCAATGATGAGGACCAGGGAGTCGGGAAGTTCGCTTGTCCAGCTGACAGTGACACTGTCACCTTTTTCGACTGACGTTTTGTCAACCTTGAGAGTTATTGTAGATGCCATTTCTTTCATTTTAAAGCACCGACATCTATGCAAACATTATGCTATTGTCCGAAGATGTCAGTCAGTCGCCAGGGTGTCTTTCCCCGACCAAGGGTGTCTTTCCCCGGCCATCAGCAAACCTGCCGAACAAGTTCGGCTATCCAACCTTTCAAACACGCCCGGCAGAAGGGCCATGGTGGAGCCAGATACTGTTCTTTCGGCGGCAGCGGCAGGGTAGGTTTGGCCTGGTTCCGTCGGAACAAGTTCCGACTCCATCCTTCCCACGACTAAAGTCGCGGGCCCCTTCCGCTCACGGGTCGCGGACGACCACGCCAGCCAAACCCACCCTGCCGCCACAGCCGAGGTGCACAATGTATGTATCTCCGCCACGATGTACCACACTACAGGTACCTCAGAGGCATTCCCGCGTGGCAGAACGGCCTTCAAGGGCCTTGTCTCCAAGGCCGTCATCAATGACGCTATTACAGATTACGCATTTCATAATGTTTCGTATTATTTGATTTTAGAATTCATAGTGGGATATTTCCTTCCATATGGAGTCCTGATTTTGAATTCTTTCAAGATCTTGTTGAATATCTTGGGAAAGACCTTGACTGTCCGGTCAATCATCTCCTGAGGGATGGCTGTATAATTAGGGATTGTCGGGAAATGTTGACAGCTTCCTAACAAATTGATTGCTAATGTGTTAAATATTTCGTATCT
>JBJFDD010000403.1:0-3700 GCA_051889815.1 Candidatus Cryptobacteroides sp.
AAGGTCCTCGCGGCAGTCAAATCCGCGGCGGTACTCATCAGAATAGGTGATGCCATTGTACCAATACGGCTGCGACTTGAAGGCAGCCTTACCTGACATCTGAAGGTTAAGGTCAGGGAAGCCGTCATAGAGCCTGAAAGAAACTCCTCCGTCAACAGTCTCATAGCCGGTATTGGCCTTTGCATTCTGAGAGGTAAGGCTGTGTACGCTTCTGAATGCGAGGAAAGGCTTGAGGATGAGTGACACTTTGGAAGGAGCCTCAAGAAGTTCATAACGGATCAACACCTGATCGTTGTCAGGAGCCATCATGATTGTCTTGGTGAAAAGGATACCTCCGACCTTGTAAGTCACCATCGGCACCGGGAAGGCATCGAAATCCACGATGTACTTATGACCTCTCGGTTCATAAGTGTCGCCATAGCAGTGGATTCCGAGATTGAACTTCTTGCCGCCAAGGACAAGGCTCTCGTCAAGAGTAGACAGCAACATGTACTTTCCACCCCCGAACTCAGTCACCGGAACAGCCAGCAGCCCGTGATAGCGTCTTGTGTTACAAGTCACGATTGACGTGTTGCAGCAGGCACCGGACTTGTTGGCCTCGATTATCTCGCGTTTGAGAGAGTACTCAAGGTTCACAAGCTCGGACTTGTTGAATTTAAGAAAAGCCATACTTTAATTTTATTTAGGTTATTTAATCAATCTTTTTCAGGACCACTGCACATCTGCACGGCAGATACAGATACAAGGTGGAATCATATTTCCCGTTGCCGTTAGGGGATTTTTCCGGCACGCTGAAATGCTCCTCACCGCTTTTCAGTCTGGAGAAGCCGTCAAATTCGTTTTCATCTGTATTCAGCACACATTCCCACTTCCCTGCCGGAGCTGCGAAACCGTAGTCCGCAAAAGAGGAAACTGGGTTGAGATTGAGCGCAAAGATACAGCTTTTTCTTTTGAATATCAATATTTTTTTCTCTTCGTCCTGAACCAGAAGCTCCGGCTTTTCATCAAGGAATGATTCCTTGCGCTCGAGCGAAATCATGGCCTTGTCGAAATTTCGGAGATATTTGTAACGCAGGTAGTCCGGCTCGGCCAGTGACCACTGCCTTCTGGCATATTTGTAGGACCATCCGTTCCCCTCCCTCGGGAAGTCGATCCACTCCGGATGTCCGAATTCATTTCCCATGAAGGTCAGGTAGCCATTGCCCGAGGTGGCAAGAGTAACGAGCCTTATCATCTTATGCAGGGCAATGCCTCTGTCAATAATGGCCGAACGGCTTTCCTTGTTCATCGAGGTGTACATTTCCGCATCCATCAGGCGGAAGGCTATCGTCTTGTCTCCGACCATCGCCTGGTCATGGCATTCGGCATAGCTGATCGTCTTCTCGTCTTCACGTTTGTTGGTGAGCTGCCACCACATTTCCCCCATGCTCCAGCGCTCGTCCGGAAGTTCCTTGATCCATTTGATCCAGTTGTCGGCAACTCCCATGCTCATCCTGAAGTCGAAACCGACTCCGCCGGCCTCGAACGGCGCCGCAAGACCGGCCATTCCGCTCACGTCCTCGGCAATCGTGAATCCGTCCTTGTTCATCTGGTGGACGAGGATGTTGGCAAGTGCAAGATATGTCACCGCATTTTCATCCACCCCGCTGTTGAAATAATTGTCATATCCGACGAAGTCCTTGCCCAAGCCGTGGTCCCAGTAGAGCATGCTGGTCACTCCGTCGAAACGGAAACCGTCGATGTGGTATTCCTCCATCCAGAACTTGCAGTTGGAAAGAAGGAAATACTTTGTTTCATCCTTGCCGTAGTCGAAGCAGCGCGAGCCCCATGCCGGATGCCTTCCCTGAGGTCCTTTGTAGAAATACAGGTCCTCGCGGCCGTCGAATTTTCCGAGGCCTTCAGCCTCGTTGTCAACTGAATGTGAATGTACTATGTCCATGACAACGGCAATTCCAAGCCCATGGGCATCATCCACGAGGGCCTTGAATTCCTCCGGAGTTCCGAAACGTGAGCTCAGGGCATAGAAATTCGCAACCTGATAGCCGAACGATCCGTAGTACGGATGCTCCTGAAGAGCCATGATCTGAATTGTGTCATATCCCAGTTCGGCCACCTTCGGAAGCACGTCCTTGCGGAATTCCTCGAATGTACCGACCTTTTCCTTTTCGCTGGCCATTCCGATATGGCACTCATAAATCAGAGGATGAGGTCTCTTGCCCGGCTTGCGGTGACGCCATTTGTAAGGCTTCTCCGGAGCCCATACCTGGGCGCAGAACTGCTTGGTCACAGGGTCCTGCACGGCACGGGTAGTGTAGGCAGGAAGCCTCTCCGCTCCCCCGCCCGGCCACTCGATGTACAGCTTGTACAGAGAGCCGTGATTGAGGAACATGGCATCCAGGACAATTTCCCAGTTGCCGTCTCCGACAGGCTTGAGGGCATAGGCGTCTGAACGTTTCCAGTTATTGAAATCTCCTATGAGATAAATCTTTACAGCATTCGGGGCCCATTCGCGGAAAATCCAGCGTCCCTGCCCGTCGCGATGCATTCCGTAGTAGATGTGGTTATTGAGAGCATCCGCAAGAGTTCCCTCTCCGGCAATCTTCTTGTGCATCTGAAGAATCCTCTCATGTCTTGCATCAATGGCACCCTTGAACGGCATGAGCCATTTGTCGGTGTCATAAATCATCTTGACTTTCTTTTTTGCGCACATATATTTTCAGTTATCAGTAGTGTTTAACATTTTTCTATTTCATCGACCTTCTCCCTCACCCCGCGCAGATATCCGCGGCAGGCCGCAACCAGCTCGGCCGAACGCCTTATCATCTTTTCCATATCCTCCACGGCCGTCTTCGGGTCCTCAACCTTCGCCGCAATTGCCTCAAGCTCGGCAACTGCTGCATCATAATCAAATTTCTTCTCCATCTTCTTTCATTTCAACTTTTTCAACAACGCAACGTATCATTCCGTCCGAGAACATGACTCCCATCTTCTGTCCGGGGCAGACTCCGCCGGCCGCCTTCAGGACTGCGCCATCAGGCCCCAGGGCCAGGGCATATCCCCTTTCAAGGATTTTCCGTGGATCCGCAGCATGAATACGCGTCTGAAGCATTTCCAGGGCCGATTCCATCTTCGACAGCCTCAGGAAAAATGCTCCCCGGATACGCGAATTGAGCAAGGTGAGCCTGTTCTCGTTCATGGCAACCCTGTTCAAAAATGCCATCCTTATGCGCGAAACGAAGGAGGACAGGAGGGCGTCCTCGTCCTCATATATGGACAGAAGTTCATCGGCAAGGGCGGTCGGAGTCTTCAGATAAGAATATGAAACCATGTCACAGACATGAAAATCCTGATCGTGGCCGACGGCGGTGAACACAGGCAGAGGATACTGGGCAATCACGCTCGCGAGCCCATAGTCATCGAAGCAGGAAAGGTCCAGTTTCGACCCTCCGCCCCTGAGAATCAGCACGGCATCAAAGTCCTCCCCACATTCCAGGACGGAATCCATGGCATCAATGACAGAAGAAGGGCACTGCGCCCCCTGCATCAGGGCCGGGAAAAGGACAGTATCAAAGACGAACCCGTATTCATTTTCATGAAGCTGCTTCATGAAGTCACGGTATCCGGCGGCATCCTCCGCGGAAATCACGGCAAAACGATACGGCAGACGAGCCATGCCCAAACCCTTCTGCAATTCCATAAG
>JBJFDD010000404.1:0-3660 GCA_051889815.1 Candidatus Cryptobacteroides sp.
CCAGGTACATTACCACCCTCCCCTTTTCACCATCGAAGAGGCTCTCGCCTATTGGAAGGACATCGATTCGACCCATTGCAAGAATCTCTTCATGAGGAACCACAAGGGCAACAGGCACTACCTGGTCAGTTTCGAGTGCCACAAGAACCTGGACATCCACGCCCTGGAGCACATGCTGCGCCAGGGAAAGCTGAGTTTCGCCAGCCCTGAAAGGATGGACAGATGCCTGGGAGTGTGTCCTGGCTCGGTCTGCGCCTTCGGACTGATCAACGACATCGGAATCGAAGCCACTGCGGACCCGAGGGAGCTGTTCGACAACGGACACAGAGTCAAATACTTCCTTGATTCCGACCTGCAGAAGGCCGAACGGATCAGTTTCCACCCCTGCGACAACACGGCCAGCGTGGTGCTGTCCAACGCGATGTTCAGGAAGTTCCTCGGTCTGTGGGGCGGTGAATATGAGTGGATCGATGTCCCGGCCTCGGACGGCGCGGAATGACTGCAGCCGAGGAGGGTATGAGGTGGCAGGATGCTTCGAGGCGGCAGGATGCTTTGAGGCGACAGGATGGTTTGAGGCGACAGGATAGGATTTTGAGAAATTGAGTTGAATTGAGATAGTACAGATGAGCGGATTCGACATATTCCTTCTGGCGATGGCCGTTTCGGCCGTCCCGGTGTTCATTGCGCTGTTTTTCGTCGATGCCGGCTACGGCAAGTTCTACAACAGGAAATGGGGCCCTGCAGTGAACAACACCCTGGGCTGGATCCTGATGGAGTCGCCGGTGTTTTTCGCGATGCTGGCCTTCTGGTGGTTTTCAGGAAGGCGGGATGACACTGTCAGATTGGCATTCTTCCTGCTCTTCGAGCTGCATTACTTCCAGCGCTCCTTCATATTCCCTGCCCTCATCCGGGGAAAGGGCAAGATGCCGCTTTCCATCATCCTGATGGCAGTTGTCTTCAACCTGCTCAACGCCGTGATGCAGGGAGGCTGGATTTTCTATGTTTCGGAGCCCGCCCGCTACACCGCGGATTGGCTCAGGAGCCCACAGTTCATCATCGGCACCGTCATATTCCTTGGCGGGATGTTCATCAACATCCATTCGGATTCCATCATCCGCGGCCTTCGGAAGCCGGGCGACACGAAGCATTATCTCCCGAGGAAAGGGTTGTACCGCTATGTCTCCAGCGCCAATTATTTCGGCGAATTTGTCGAGTGGTGCGGTTTTGCCCTGCTGACGTGGTCCTGGGCAGGAGTGATTTTTGCTGTATGGACTTTCGCCAACCTCGCTCCGAGAGCCGCCAGGATCCACGACAGGTACGCTGTCGAGTTTGCAGGCGAGTTCGATGAAAAGAAGGTCAAGAGGATGATACCTTTCATCTGGTAGGAGCCCGGTCGGATTACCTATTAATATAGCAAGATACTTTATGGCGATAGAATCTCCGATTTTCACACCGGTCAAGATTGGTCCGGTGACATTGCGCAACAGGGTGATACGCTCTGCCGCGTTCGAGAACATGGCCTACGGCAACAGTCCTTCGCAGGACCTTTACGACTACCACGTCGCAGTGGCCCGCGGAGGAGTCGGAATGACCACACTGGCCTATGCGGCGGTCGACAGGTCCGGCCTTTCGTTTGACGGACAGCTCTGGATGAGGAAAGAGATTGTCCCTGACCTGAAAAGGATAACAGATGCCATCCACGCCGAGGGGGCGAAGGCTTCAATCCAGCTCGGGCATTGCGGCAATATGACTCACAGGGCGACGTGCGGGTGCATGCCCGTGGGTGCGAGCGGCGGCTTCAACATGTACTCCCCTACCTTCGCCAGAGCTCTCAAGGTCAACGAGATCCACGACTTGGTCAAGGCCTTCGGCAATGCGGTCAACCTTGCCCGGGAGGCCGGTTTCGACTGCGTGGAAATCCACGCCGGACACGGTTACCTGATCAGCCAGTTCCTCTCTCCTTACACCAACCATCGTCACGACGAGTTCGGCGGTTCGCTGGAGAACAGGATGCGTTTCATGCGTCTTGTGATACAGGAGGTGATGAAGGCTGCAGGGGACGACATGGGAGTAATCGTCAAGATGAACATGCACGACGGCTTCAAGAGAGGGATGCAGAGGGCGGAGTGCCTTGAGGTGGCAAAGGAACTGGAACGCCTGGGAGTCCACGCAATCGTGCTCTCCGCCGGGTTCGTCAGCAAGGCTCCGATGGAGGTGATGCGCGGAGCGATGCCGCTGAAGACCCTCGCCCACTACATGGACATGAAGAAGTTCTGGTGGCTGAAGGCAGCCCTTCACGTCGGAGGACGCCTTCTCATTCCAACCGTTCCCTACAAGGAGGGCTATTTCCTGGAGGATGCCAAGCAGTTCCGTGCAGCCCTGAAACTGCCTCTGATCTACGTCGGAGGCCTGATTTCCAAGGACAAGATGGAGGAAGTCCTCGATGCGGGCTTCCAGGGGCTGCAGGTAGCCAGGGCTCTTGTGCACGACACCGATTTCGTCAACAAGCTCCACTCGGGAGAGATAACATGCAGCGGCTGCAAGCACTCCAACTACTGCATCGGAAGGATGTACACTCTGGAGATGCGCTGCCACCATTGCGTTGAGAATCTCCCGGAATCCCTCAGGAAGGAAATCGAAAAAGCGGAGGCTGAACTATGATTGCACTTGTGACCGGAGGAAGTTCCGGAATCGGGCTTGAGTTCTCCCGCCAGTTGGCCGGGAAGGGCTACGACCTTGTTATTGTCAGCAACAGCCAGGAGCAGCTGGACTCGGTCTGCGCTCCCCTAGCGGAGGAGTTCGGGGTCAGGGTGATTCCCCGCTTCCAGAACCTTGCGGCCGGAAATGCCGCCGAGGAACTCCTGGAATGGTGCGACAGTCTCTCAATCCTGCCCGACGTGCTGATCAACAATGCCGGGATGTTCTATTTCAAGGAGCTCAGCCCCGAACTGCTCGGAAAGGCCGAAGTGATGATCGGGCTCCACGTCACGACCCCGACCAAGATGTGCATCCTCTTCGGAGACAGGATGAAGAAGCGCGGCAGCGGACGGATCCTCCTTGTGGCATCGATGGCCGCGAGAATCCCCGCTCCCGGCATCCAGGTATATTCAGCGACAAAAGCCTACCTCCGCAGTTTCGGCGAGTCGCTTTCCTACGAACTCAAGCCTTACGGGGTGAGCGTCACGACCTTGTGTCCTGCCGCAGTTGCCACTCCGCTCTACGGGCTGAAGAAGAGCCTGCTGAACTTCGGAGTCGCCATCCGGGTGATCCACACTCCGCAATGGCTGGTACGCAGGGCCCTCAAGGGCATGTTCCGAGGCCGCAGGATGCTCAAGCCTTCGGTCATGAATGCCTACCTCCCGCCGATGATCCAGCTGCTGCCCCCACCATTGGAACAGAAGATATGGAACAGAATCAAGGTCAAGCTGTAGCAGTCCCGTCAGGCTGGTTCATAGTCACAGGCGCAAACGGGAGCATAGGCCTCGAGGTGGTAAAAGGTCTCCTCGCGAGGGGATATTCAGTCATCATGGCGTGCCGCAGCGAGGAAAAAGGGCGCGCCGCAGCCAGAAAAGTGATTGATGAATATCCCGACGCAAGGCTCAGGGTCGCCCCGCTGGACGTCACCTCGCAAGAGAGCATCGCCGCATTCGTCGGGAGTCT
>JBJFDD010000405.1:0-3588 GCA_051889815.1 Candidatus Cryptobacteroides sp.
GCGGAATGCAAGTCGTACAGAGACAGGCTTTTCCACTGGATAAAGAACGGAGGGATAATGAAGGGCGAGCCTGGATACACCGGCAACGATCAGGAGATGCAGGGTTTGGTGGAAGCCACCAGGATCGCAGCCTTCCCGCCGGACAAAATGAAAACATACAAGAAGGACATCATGACAGAATTGGACATCATCATCGCAAACCGCAAGAGCTACAGGAAAGGCCTTGCCGAAGGTGCTCGCGACAAGGCCGTGTCAACTGCGAAGAACATGCTGGAAAAGGGCATCGACGCAGAAACCATTGCTGAATGCACCGACCTGCCTCTGGGTGAAGTACGGAAGTTACTGACTGGCACTTCCGGGCGGAACTGAAGGAATTGGCTCTGCGTGGCGGCCCGTCATCAATCCCGGTAAAGTCCGAACAGGGCTGAGCCGGAGCCTGACATGGATGCATAGACGGCACCGCTGTCATAGAGACTCTGCTTGATGGCGGCCAGTTCCTTGTGCGCATCAAAGACTGTGGCTTCGAAATCATTGGCCAGCAGATTCTGCCATCTTTCGGGGTCCATCGAAACAATCTCCCTGATGTGCATCTGCGGCTCTTTCGGGACAATGCCCCTGTAAGCCTCCGCGGTGCTGACCGAAATCCCCTCCGGAACAATGACCTTCAGTTGGAGCCCGAGGCGCCCAAGGTCAAAATCCATTTTCTCCAGAATCTCACCCCTGCCGGAACCCAGCATCGGAGTGTTGAATATGAAAAATGCGCAGTCGCTCCCCAGCTTCGAAGCATAGCCTGCGAGAGCCTCATCGGAAAGCCCGAGCCCGAAAAGCTCATCAAGGGCGCGCAGGGTAAACGCTGCATCGGCGCTGCCACCCCCGAGACCCGCACCCACGGGTGCCTTCTTCTCCAGGAATATCTTCACTGCAGGAAGCCCGAAGTCCTTGTCCAGCAATGAATATGCCCGGGCACAAAGATCCTTCCCCGCCTCCCAGTCCACACCTTCCTCCCTGGCAATCGTAATCATCAGTTTCCCATCCTGGCTGATTCCCTGCGCCAGCTGCTCCTCTGAATACCTGGCAAACATCGAAGCCGACGTACGGCTGTAGTCATCGCCGGGAATCACTTCGAGCACGTCACCATATTCATGGCAGGGGAGGAACAGGGTTTCGATGTCGTGGAAACCATCATCCCGCTTGCGAAGGACATTGAGTCCGAGGTTTATCTTGACATTTGTCTTGAGAATCATATCGAGCGGATTGCTTCTTCTACAACATGGGCCACATTCTCCCGGCAGGATTTCCCCTCGGAGTCCGTGTCCGGAAGAGCCGCAATCACCGGGGCAACAAAAGAAATCATCTGGAGGACCTTGGCTTCATCCTCCGGAATGCCTCTGGAGCGCATGTAGTACTGTTCCTCCTCATTCAACGTACCGACCGTAGCTCCGTGGGAGCATTGTACGTCGTCCGCATAGATTTCCAGCTGGGGCTTGGTCTCTATTCTTGCCGAATCGCCCAGGACGATGTTGCGGTTGGTCTGGAACGCCTCGGTCTTCTGGGCGTCCGTGGCTACGGTTATCTTGCCGAAGAAACTGCACCGGGCATTCCCGGCTGCAACCCCATTGAACAGCTGGGAAGACTTGCATCCTCCGACCTTGTGGTCCACGGTGATGTCGAAGTCGACCGCGTCGTTTCCATTGCTAAGGAATATTCCGGAAAGGTTTGCACAGGCCCCTTCCCCGACCAGTTCGACCGTCAGGGGAATCCTTGCCGAGACTCCCGGCAGGACAATGATGACAAGGTCAAGCCTTGAGCCGGAACCGACAGTATAGGAAAGGGACGGAAGCAAGTCCTTCCCGTCCTTCAGGATGAACAGCTCCCTTACGGCATTTCCCCCGTCTATCCGTTTACTGTCCATTCGTGTCCTCCTGTTCAAGATTGTCAATGAAAACCGGCCGGATGTCCCAATGGAAATCTTCCGGCGTTACTTCAACCACGTTCATGCAGTGGGTGTTCGGATTGCCGAGGGCGTCCTTCTCGCCCAGCGGAATGCCGCAGGCACCGCAGTTGACAAGCTTGACTCCACCGACTTCGAGTTCCGCACTCCTGTGGTAGTGCCCGGTGAAGACTGCATCGACGCCATGGTCTGCAAACGTTTTCAGGTATTTCGAGCGGTAAGGCTCGGGGAAGTTCGAGTAGTTGTCTTCCTCTTCAATGCTAGTAGAGACGACAGGACAATGGTGGAAAATGAATATGTGGTCTGCCTTCCTGCCATATTCCTGAAGCCGGGCTTCCATCCATGCGAACTGCTCAGCTTCCTGCTCCACAAGCCCCTCCTTGACAAGGTTGGAATCGAAGCCGATGAACAGCGAACCCTTGTGCATGAAGCAGAACTTGTTGTCACCGTAGTGTTCGGCATAGAACTCCCGGCTTCCTGGCCATTCCTCGGTCCTGTAGTCGTGGTTCCCGGGGGTGAAATAGACCGGGATGGAGTCCGGAATCCTTGCCAGAAGTGAGTCGAAGGCAGCAATCTGCCAGGCATTTGAGAACATGTTGTGGGTCATGTCGCCGGTGCAGATCACGAAGTCCGGTGAGAGTTCGGCAATCCTGTCCACAGTGCCGGAAAACCAGTCGATTGTAGCTTTCTCGTCTGTCGGGTTGAAGCCTATCTGCGGGTCCGAAATCTGGATGAAACAGAAAGGTTGGGACTTGGGGGTGCAGGATGCGGCCACGAGCAGCGCGGCTACACAGAGTATCAGTGAACTTATGCGTTTCATTGTCTTGATGTTATTATTCAGAATTGTTCAAAACCCTCCTTTTCTATCATTTCGATGAGTTCCCTGCCGCCGGTCCTGACGATGCGGCCTTCCTTGAGGACATGGACGATGTCCGGCCTGACATATTCAAGCAACTTCTGGTAGTGGGTGATGACGATGGCTGACTTCTCGGGTGTGTGGAGGGAGTTGACGCCGTCCGCGACAATCCGGAGCGCGTCCACGTCGAGTCCACTGTCTGTCTCGTCAAGGATTGCAAGAGCCGGGTCGAGAAGGGCCATCTGGAAGATTTCGTTGCGCTTCTTTTCGCCGCCGGAGAAGCCCACGTTGACCTCCCTTTTCGCAAACTCAGGCTTCATCTGCACCAGGGCCATCTTCTCTTTCATCAGTTTGAGGAACTCTCCTGCCTTCATCGGCTCAAGACCCTGTGCCTTGCGTTTGGAATTGATGGCAGTTTTCATGAAGTTCGTGATGGAAACTCCAGGGATTTCGACAGGGTACTGGAAAGACAGGAACAGTCCCGCCCAGGCCCTTTCTTCAGGTTTCATTGCGAGAAGGTCCTGCCCCAGGAAGGAAACCGACCCGGAGGTGACTTCGTAGCTGGGTTTTCCGGTCAGGACGGCCGACAGGGTGCTTTTACCGGCTCCGTTCGGTCCCATCACCGCGTGGATTTCGCCCTTGCGGATGGTGAGATTAATGCCTCGGAGGATTTCCTTGTCCCCGGCCTTGGCGTGCAGGTCTTTGATTTCAAGAAGGATATCGTTCATTTCAAGCTTTTTTTCTGTAGAGTTTCATCCAGCCTACAAGGGCCGAAATTCCG
>JBJFDD010000406.1:0-3586 GCA_051889815.1 Candidatus Cryptobacteroides sp.
GATACTTCGACTGAAGACGTGCCATGATCTGGGATGTTTTCATTATGATGATGTTTGACAATACTGTGGATTTATTTCACTTCCTAAGTGGAACCGCTGCGGAGCAGGTCATCAACGCAATGTATGCTCGAAGTACGCATCACATCCTTGACCTGTTCGCGGACACCGTCGTCATAGGTAATGTCCTTGACATCCCGGATAACTCCCAAAGCGACCGGAAGATCATCCTTCATGTCCGCAAGGGCCATGTGCAGACCGATGTAATCGCTATGGGCATCGTGGACTGCAATGTCATCTTCGGTGTAGCCGTCCTGCCCGATTGTAACGGAACGGATGCTTCTTCCGTCGAACACGAGTCCTTTGTCATTGTTCTTGCCATAGATCATCTTCTGTCCATGCCGAAGGACAATGGTCTTGTCGGCGCGTACAGCAGGATCAGAGATGGATTTGTGCGTTCCATCATTGAATATCACGCAGTTGGTCAGCATCTCCATCACCGAGCAACCGTCGTGGAGCGCTGCCTGGGTCATGATTTCCTCGTTGAGTTTCAACTCGGTATCAAGGCTCCTGGCAAAGAAAGTACCCTTTGCCCCAAGCACAAGGCTTCCGGGATTGAAAGGATGCTCGACAGTGCCGTAAGGAGATGTCTTGGTTATTGCGCCGAACCTGGATGTCGGCGAGTACTGTCCCTTGGTCAAGCCATAGATCTGGTTGTTGAACAGGATCACATTGATGTCGATGTTCCTTCTTATTGCGTGGATGAAATGGTTGCCTCCGATTGCAAGGGCATCTCCGTCACCGCAGGCCTGCCATACGGTCAGTGTCGGATTGGCCACCTTGATTCCGGTAGAGATTGCGGTGGCACGCCCGTGGATGGAATGGAAACCGTAAGTGTCCATATAATATGGAAGACGGGAGGAGCATCCGATGCCGGACACCACCACATAGCGTTCCTTCTCGTAGTTCAGTGCCTGGCTGACTTTGGGCAGAGCCCTCTGGAGGGCGGCGAGCACTGCGTGGTCACCGCAACCCGGGCACCAGCGGACTTCCTGGTCGCTCTTGAAATCCTTGAATGTCAAATTTGCCATGATTACAATTCCTGTCTGATTGCTTCTACCAGTTCGCTCACAAGGAACGGCTGGCCTTGTACCTTGTTATACTGCCTGAAATCCATATCCGGGAATATTCCACGGAGATACCCGCAGAACATTCCGCTATTGAGCTCGCAGACAATGATCTTCTCAAAACCTGCGAAAACCGCCCCGGTGTTGCGGGGAAGAGGCTTGATGTATTCAAAATGCGCGAAGGACACTTCCTTGCCCTCTGCAGCAAGATTATGGTAGGCGGTGAGAAGATGTCCGAAAGTGCCGCCCCAGCCCACGATGAGGAGTTTTCCCGAGGCGGGGCCTTCAACTTTAAGTTCAGGAATATACCCGGAAATCCTGCTGATTTTCTCCTCGCGCTCGGAGACCATTGCGGCATGGTTCTCCGGATCGGTGGAGAGTACACCGTCATGGTTCTTCTCAAGTCCCCCTACCCTATGCTCGTAGCCCTTCATGCCGGGCACAGCCCACTTGCGCACAAGTGTCTGAGGGTCTCTTTCGTAAGGTTTGAACTTCTCTCCCAAACCAAGACCGGAGGCGAAAGGCGGCTTGATTTCCGGATACTGGGACATGCTCGGGATAAGCCAGGGTTCCGAGCCGTTGCCGATGAATCCTTCGGAAAGGAGAAGGACAGGAGTCATATGCTCCAGGGCAATCTTCGCCGCATTGAAAGCTGCATCGAAACAGCCTGCCGGAGACTTCGCTGCCATCACGACCATCGGACATTCGCCGTTCCTGCCGTAAAGGGCCTGGAGGAGGTCTGTCTGCTCAGTTTTGGTCGGGAGGCCTGTAGAAGGACCGCCGCGCTGGACATCCACTATCACAAGAGGCAGTTCAGCCATCACGGCAAGGCCCATTGCCTCGCTCTTCAGGGAGAGGCCGGGGCCGGAAGTGGTTGTAACGGCAAGGTTTCCGGCAAAGGCAGCTCCGATTGCAGTACAGATTCCGGCAATCTCATCCTCGGCCTGGAGAGTCTTTGCCCCAAGACTCTTGTGGATGGCAAGTTCTTCCAGAATCGCTGTAGCAGGAGTAATTGGGTAGGAACCGCAGAAAAGAGGCAGGTGGGACTTTTCCGAAGCAGCCAGCAATCCCCAGGCGATTGCCTGGTTACCGGTCATGTTCCGGTAGAGGCCCTTCTTCAGTTTTGCCGGTTCGACAGTGTATGTGTTCGGTATGGCCTGGATGTTGGCAGCATAGTTGTAGCCATCATTGAGGACCTTCCGGTTCGGTTCGATGAACTCCGGATGTTTCTTGGAGAATTTCTTCTCGATGTAGCCGTAAACATATTCAAGAGGGCGGCTGTAGATGAAACAGGCCATGCCCAGGGTAAACATATTCTTGCATTTGAGAATGGACTTGGCATCCATTCCGCTGTCTTTCAGGCTCTCCTTTGTCATGGAAGTAATCGGGGCAACGATCAGCGCCCTGTCCTCGACATGCAGTTCCTCGAAAGGGTTGTCTGTAAGGAAACCTGCCTTCTTCATGTCCTCAGGCCTGAACGCATCGTTGTCGACGAGAATCATGGCAGTCGGTTTGCACCATTTGGCATTGGCCTTAAGGGCGGCGGGGTTCATCGCCACGAGAAGGTCGCAGTAATCTCCGGGGGTATTGACGTCCTTGCTTCCGATGTGGACCTGGAAGCCGGAGACTCCGGAAACCGTTCCATGGGGAGCCCTGATTTCTGCCGGATAGTCAGGAAAGGTGGACAGTTCGTTGCCGTAAATGGCGGACATGTCTGCGAAAAGGCTGCCGGTAAGCTGCATTCCGTCTCCGGAATCTCCGGCAAATCTTATCACGACATCATTAGTGTCTATTACCTTATGTTGCATAATACTGAAAAAGTGTTAGCGTATGCGGTTCACAAAACGACACAAAGTAAGCAATACAAAACGTAACAAACAAGCGAAATCTAATAAAAAAAGAGAGTGACCGCAAATCTGCGTGTCACCCTCATGCAAGGAAGGGACAATGCCCCCCCCGATTACTGTGCGGCCTCCTGAAGTTCCTTCTGGAGACTCTCGATTGTCCTGCCCTCGGCAATGCCCATTGCAGTCCTTGCTTCAGGAGTGATGTCCTTGACCATGGAAGCATCGAAGAAAAGGCACTGGCTCTTGTCAAAGACAAAAGCGAAGCCGTTGGCCTTTGCAAGCTTCTCGACGGTCTCCTGGGCCTTGTTGTAGATAGGCTCCATCAGTTCCTGCTGCTTCTGCTGAAGCTCCATCTGTACTGACTGCTGGAATTCCTGGATTCTATTGCTGATGTCATTCAGCTCTTTCTCCTTTGCTTCCCTGATGGCAGGAGTCCAATTGGCAGACTTCTGCTGATACTCAGTCAATTTTGCCTGGCCTTCTTCCTGCATGCTCATGATGTTTTCCTGTGCAATCTTGGAAGCAGCCTGCATCTGGGTCCTGGCAGCATCGGCTTCAGGTGCGAGTGTGATGATTTCGTTGAAGTCGACAACTGCGAACTTGGCCTGTGCCGAA
>JBJFDD010000407.1:0-3578 GCA_051889815.1 Candidatus Cryptobacteroides sp.
TGCGGAATTCGGAATATTCCTCGCCGGGGAGAAACTTCTCATAGAAGCCGGGGTCCTCGTTGCCGAGATTCCTGACGCAGTCGATGACTTCGTCGGTGCCGCTCACCACAGCCCAGTTGTTGTTTTCCGGAGCCTTGCGGTAGAAGAGATTGAAGACTGCGATGTCATCCTTCCTTCCTGTCTCCAGGAAGGATTTTCCCATCGTGTACTGGTACTTGTCCGAGCAATATGAAATGTTGATTCTGTCCATGTTTGTTCCTTTTATCTGAATATGTCGTGTAAATGGTTTATTTTCAGAAGATCAGGTCTTCGGCCCTGATTTTGGGTACGTGGTGCACTCCGTCCGGCCCCCTGTAATAGCCGAGAGGACTTCCTGCAGGGACTGCAACGGTGTCCGCCTTCTCGCAGCTTCTGCCGATTGCCAGGACACAGAGCAGGTCCATCTGCTCCGGAATCTCGAGCCCCCTGCAGATTGCATCTTTGTTGAAAGACCTGATTATCAGCCCGCCCAGCCCCATGCTGACAGCTTTCAGAAGCATGCTCTGGAGGGATATTCCCAAGTCTATGAAAAGATTCCGGTCTTCTTCGATGACACTGGCCACAAGGATGAAGGCCTCGGGCTCAGTGCCCGGCAGGGGCAGGTGGAGTTCGGGCAGGCCTCCGCCCATGACAATATTCTCCAGGACCAGCTTTGCCTCGGGGCCGCTCGTGACAGGCCTGAAACGGAGTGCCTGGCGGTTCCTGGTGGATGCAATCCTGGTGTTCACGGCGATTATCCTTTCGAGCTGCTGGATTTTGACCACGTCTTCCTTCCGGAATCCGCGGACACTCCTGTTCCGGGCGAGCAGGGTATCGATGGAGGGATTTGAATATGCCGCCTTTCCTCCGCTGTTGATTTCAGCATAGCGCTTTTCGAGATAATTGTCAGCCATCTTCAACTTGTTTTCGTTTCAATTTTCTCCGGGAGACAGCCTGCAATGGACTCGAGAAGCCTCCGTGCCGGGATGTCGGAGCCGGAAGCCAGGATTTCAATCTTGGGCAAGACTCCGCTGCTGCATTGCTGGGGCCCATCTTCCAGCAACCCTTCCTGTTGCATGACCTCGGCAAGATGCCTTGCGACAGCAGGCGCGGGGTCTATGACGAGGACTCCGGGACCGGCCACCTTCTCGATGAGAGGGCGCAGGAACGGGTAGTGGGTGCAACCGAGCACTATTCTGTCAGCTCCTGCCTCGATCAGGGGCAGGACGCTCCTGCGGACGGTTTCCTCGGCGATTGGACCGTCGAGGATACCGTTTTCCACAAGTTCCACGAACCCTTCCCCGACATGTTCCTCAATCTTCGTCCCCTCTTCGAACATCTCTTTGATATTGAGGTATTTGGTAGCCTTCAGAGTGCCCGCCGTCGCCAGGACTCCGATGACTCCTGACTTGGAACTCAGGGCTGCCGGTTTGATGGCCGGTTCCATACCGATGAACTTGACGGGAAATTCCTCACGCAGGACCGAGATTGCCGCTGCTGTGGCCGTGTTGCAGGCCACGACAATGATCTGCGCTCCTTTCGAAATCAGGAGGGAGGTGATTTTCCTGGCCCTCTCCCGGATGAACTCCACGCTCTTGTCCCCATAGGGGCAGTTTGCGTTGTCCGAGTAATAGACGTACTTTTCCTGCGGAAGAATCCTGATGATCTCCCGCAGCACGGACAATCCTCCGGAACCTGAATCGAATATTCCGATCATCCTGAAAAACAGCCATTCTTCATGGCTATTGCTTGGTCTACCATGCAAATATACTCCTTTTCATCAATAATTTCGTAAATTTGCATTACTACGGTATGGCAGAGTGCCATATTCCGTCCAAAATGACTGCAATGATTCTAAAAGATGAGATAGATGCCCTGCATCAGCGCCTCGATACTCTCGGAACCTGTATAGACATCTCCGGGAAGAGGAACCAGGTGGCAGCCCTCCAGAAGAAGACCGAAGCTCCGGACTTCTGGAATGACCCGAAGGCGGCCGAAGCTTTCATGAAGAACCTCAACGGCATCAAGTTCTGGGTGTCCGGTTTCGACAATGTCTCGACAGAGGTGGATGACCTCGACGTCCTCTACGAATTTGCAAAGGACAGTCTTGACGGGGCTTCCGACGAGACTGTACAGACTGACGAGACGCGGGAACTTGATGAGGCATATTCGCAGGCCGTCTCCCACCTCGAAGCCCTCGAACTCCGCAACATGCTCGGAGGCGAAGGGGACAGTCTGGGAGCCGTGCTGACCATCAATTCAGGCGCCGGAGGCACCGAAGCCAACGACTGGAGCGCGATGCTGATGAGGATGTACATGCGCTGGGGCGAGCGGAACGGGCACAAGGTGACCGTCACCGACCTGCAGGAAGGCGACGAGGTCGGCATCAAGTCCGTCACCATCGAGTTTGACGGTGAATATGCCTACGGCTACCTCAAGGCCGAAAACGGTGTGCACAGGCTCGTCCGCATCTCGCCTTTCAATGCCCAGGGCAAGCGTCAGACCACCTTCTCGTCTGTCTTCGTGTACCCTCTGGTTGACGATTCCATCGAGGTGACCGTCAACCCTTCCAAGCTTTCTTGGGACACATTCCGCGCTGGAGGTCACGGAGGTCAGAATGTCAACAAGGTCGAGTCCGGAGTCCGTCTGCGGTACATCTACACTGATCCCGACACCGGCAAGGACGAGGAAATCCTTATCGAGAACACCGAAACCCGTGACCAGCCGAAGAACAGGGCCAAGGCTCTGCTGCTGCTCAAGTCCCGCCTCTACGATCTCGAGATGAAGCGGCGCGATGCCAAGAAAGCCGAGATCGAGGGCACCAAGAAAAAGATTGAATGGGGCTCCCAGATCCGTTCCTACGTCCTGCATCCCTACAAGATGGTCAATGATCTCCGTACCGGATTCAAGACGGCCGACACCCAGGGCGTGCTTGACGGAGATCTCAATGAGTTCATGAAACGCTACCTGATGCAGGAAGGCTCAGGCGGCCCCGTGGCCCCTATCGAAGACATCGACTGACCTCAATAATACTAAATCCCTCCACACTTTTCTTCGCATAACTCCCAACGATTTTAAACTTGAGATTGAGCAGAGAGTACTGCAGGTCGAGCCCTGCAAGCCCGTCGTGCGTCACGTTCCCGTTGGCGTCATGCGAGTACGAGCCGCCTCCTGCTTCTTTTGTTAGTACAGGGCGAGACATTGTCTGGAACTGTGATCCGAAAGCAAAAAAATCTATTTTTTTATCCTGTGCTTATGAAATACGGGACAAACATATGGATAATATTCTTTTGTTGCCATAAGTGATACAACATCGTTAGCGAGATCGCCTTCGAATTCAGTAGTCTCACATTCCACTTTTTGTCTTAAGACTAAAAAATAAGAAGTTGGGTTGATCTTGAACTCGTAAATGCTATATTCTCCTTCGGTTCCTATGAATTCTAGATTATTGAGAAATGATTCCGTATAGTTCCATACAGGATAATAATTGTAATAGACTCTTTCCAATTCTTTCCATATCCTTCTTCTTCTTTTCGCATAATGAGTATCGAAGTAATTGT
>JBJFDD010000408.1:0-3577 GCA_051889815.1 Candidatus Cryptobacteroides sp.
ACGCAGAAGTCCTGCTGAACTATGCTGAGGCACAGTTTGAATTGGGCAATACAGGGGAAGCCCTCGCAGCAATCAACCAGATCAGGGACAGGGCAGGAGTCGCTCCGATGGAGAGCATCGACAGGGAAAAGATCCGTCACGAACGCGAAATCGAGTTGTGCTTTGAGAACCATCGCTACTGGGATCTCCGCCGCTGGAGGACTGCAGAAGAGAAGCTGAATGGCCCGCACACCGGACTGAACTATATTCTCGATTGGGAATCGTACAAGGCAGGTGATCCAAGATTCTGGCTTGAGGTCAAGGATAGGATCGACGACCAGATCCAGGATCCTACCTTCCCGTCCAACAACTACTACATGCCAATCGGAGATGCTACTGTGGCTCTGAACCCGAACATAGTGGAAAACCCGGGATATTGATAACTAGAACTCGAAAAAATATTCACAAATGAAAAGAACACTTTCACTTATCTCCATAACGGCAGCATTGTGCCTGAGCGTATCCTGCACCAAGGATGACGGCATATTCGGGAACAAGACCATAAAGGGCACGATTGCTGAGGAATATATGGACGGTTCAAACGCATTGTACTGGGGCAACGGTGCAACAATCGGGGTGTTCAAAGGGACAACCGCAAATGAAAAGTACACCTTGTCATCAGGCTCAGATTCAAGAAACGGCAAATTCAAATCAGACGGAGGGGAATCCAAGGGGAATTCCATCGACGGCAGTGTGGCCGTTGCTCCTTACAACAGCGGGACTTCTGTCACGACTTCAGACGGGATAGCCACAATCAGGACATCAGTTCCGGGCACAATCACTTTCTCTGAAGCCGGGGTCTATGATGCCGGTGTCTGTCCGCTGGTTGCCGTTTCAGACGACAAGAAATGCGACCATTTCTCATTTGTAGCTCCTCTCGGAGGGGTTTCAGTCAAACTTACCGGCGAGGTTGCGATCACAAGAGTCGAGATAACTGCCAAGGGTGGAGAAATCATCAACGGAAACCTGACCGTCAATGCCGACAAGGATGGTGTGAAATCCATCGATATGTCAGGTGGTTCTTCGACAACCGTCATAGATTGCCCGGAAGGCATCCAATTGACACAGGTCGCAAAGGACTTCGTTGTCTTCCTGCCATACGGAACCTACAGTGAGGGTTTCTCGGTCAAGGTACAGTCTGCCGACGGAGCACTCAATTTCATCGAAGTTGATGGCCCGAAGAAGATTACCAAGGCAAGAATACTCAACATCTCACGCCAGCAGTTCGTAGTCTATACAGACATAAACGAATCCAGCCAGGAAAGGGCAAACTGCTATATGGTCACTTCCGGTGGCGGATACTATTTCGATGCCACAGTCAAGGGCAACGGACAGTCGGGAATCCACCCGACATTCAAGGACCAGTCGGCCACATTGTCACCTGCCGGAGCCAAATTGATCTGGGAAGAAGTCAGCGGCCTCATCACAGGTGTTTCCTACGAAAACGGAAAGATTTATTTCGCCTGCTCCGGCAAGGACGGAAATGCCGTCATCGGTGCAACTGACGCAGAAGGGAATGTCATCTGGAGCTGGAATATCTGGAGCACCTCCGAACCCGCTGACCTGGCTTTGGGCGAATGGGTATTCATGGACAGGAACCTGGGAGCCAAGTCGGTTGATGACCACGGTCTCTATTTCCAGTGGGGCAGAAAAGATCCGTTCTCATCAATCGTCAACTTCGACAGTGCCAAGGGTGAAGGCAAATATCATCCTGTCGCAGGTGGACCATCTGATGAAGAAACTGTCAAGAACACCATCAGTTACTCCGTTGCTCACCCGGACACCTACATCAGGTCTTCCAGCCGCAACAACGACTGGCTGCTCGAAGCTCCTCAAAGGTACCTCTGGGGCGTCAATTTCGAAGCCGACGGATTGGTCGGCCACGCAACGATGAAGACAATCTACGATCCGTGCCCTCCGGGATATTCAGTCAGCACGGCAGCAGCACTCGCCGCCGGCCTGAGTGCAGGAGCAACCAACAACGGCTCGTATCTGACTCTCTTCAACGGTCAGTTGAAGGTCCCTGCCAGCGGATTCCTCTACAGCGGAGGCTACGGATGGTACAACCAGGAAGGTTTCTGCGGTCTGTGGAGCTGCTCAACTTCCTGGGGAAACACCGAGAATGCTTTCCGGCTCCGTGGAACTGACGATGCCTATGACAATTATGACAGGGCCACAGGCCACCCTGTACGCTGTGTCAGGATTTCAAAATAGATAATGGTTAATATTGAGTGATTATTCCTGGACCGGACCGGCAGCCATTGCCGGTCTGGTTCAAATTGGTTTTGATGATAATGAAAAACTTACTGATCAGAATCGCCGCTTCAACCATGATGCTTGCGGCTATCTCTTGCCAGAGCGGCAAGGGAGAAGAATCCAAGGAGAGCGCGGAAGGGGTATTTGCCCCTGACGTTTACTGGGAGACTGAATATTCCGGAAAATACGGAATCCAGATTGGCTCAGCCATAAACAATCCGAAGGCTCCGCGCATGCAGCTGGCAGGCAAACCGCTGTATGTGACAGGAGTGAATTGCTACAATCTGTTCGTCCAGTGCCACGAAACCGACAACATGCAGACAAATGAGATGCGTGAGACAGTAAATGTCCTGGCAAAAGAGAAGGTTCCTATTGTCAGGTTCAGTTGCAGCCCTTTCTATCCAAGCCAGATGCATTTCTACTCGGAACAGAAAGAGACCTATCTCGCCAATCTGGAAGAACTGGCAACTCTTTGCGACAGGAATCATATTCTCCTGATTCCTTCATTGTTCTGGAACACCTCATGCATGCCGGAGTACTGTGGCGAGGAACTTGCCGCCTGGGGCGACACCTCCAGCAAAACCTACGATTTCATGGTGGAATTCACAACCGACATCGTCAACACGCTGAAGGGGCACAAATGCATTGCCGCATGGGAATTCGGAAATGAGTTCAACCTTGCCGCCGACATCGGACTCGAAGGTTATCCTGACCTGCCCGCAAAAGCAGTAGAAACAGCCTACAAAGGTTTCGCACAGACAATCAAGGCTCTCGACGACCACGACCGTCTGGTGTGCAGCGGAAACAGCGTGATGCGCAACGCCCAATGGCATCTTGCCAACAACAGGAACTGGAACAACGATTCTTTCAAGGAATATGTCGAAATCACCGGCATCATGACACCGGATCCGATGAACGGAATGTCCGAACATATCTACGAGGAGAACAGAGTCTTCTCGGACCTCGGGACTCTGAACCGAACCTACCAGATAATCCGGGCGAAAGAAGCTGCTGAATCCCTGGGGAAAGTGTACTACATAGGAGAATTCACCGGCCCGGCTACAGCACACGGCGATTCCACCATGATAAAGAAACACTATGCCACCTACCTGTCCCAAAAGGTACAAGTGTCCCTGATCTGGAACTATGCACTACGAGGCGAAATCGAATGGAGTTTCAAGGCGGACACTGAATATGGCGACATGGCATTCAGGCTTATGAGAAAATACAACGACCTGTTCAGGACGATAAAGCCTGAATAGTCCGCAATTCAGAACCTGAA
>JBJFDD010000409.1:0-3568 GCA_051889815.1 Candidatus Cryptobacteroides sp.
TGGAACGAGTCCTTCCCGTTTGAGGACTGGATGAATGGTTCGACTCTCCAGCTCCGCCGCCAGGTCTATGGATGCTGCAATGAGGTCAGGTACGAGGACATGCTTCCTCTCGGTCGCTTTGTTCAGTATATTCCGAAGTTCATATTCATAGCTCCTGAATATGAAGAAACGAAGTCGCGTCACGTCGAAGGCAGGGCCTATGTGGATTTCCCTCTGTCGCAGACTGTAATAAATCCTGACTACCGTGACAACCGCAGGGAACTGGGGAAGATCCTTTCCAGCATAGACACTCTCAAGAGCGATTCTGACATCGAAATCAAGTCACTGTCCATCAAGGGATTCGCTTCTCCTGAGGGCCCTTATGACAACAACACTCGACTTGCAAAGGGCAGGACAGAGGCTCTTAAGGACTATGTCTCCAATCTTTTCAGTTTCCCGGACAATTTCATCACGACCTCCTTCGAGTCCGAGAACTGGGAGGGCCTGAGGGAGTTTGTCGCTGCTTCTTCTGTACCCCACAAGAACGAGATTCTTGACATTATCGACCACTCGCAGCGGGATCCTGACACCAAGGAATGGCTGATAAAGAGCAGGTACAAGGAGGATTATGCCTTCATCTACAACAGCTGCTATGCCGGCCTGAGACGAAGCGACTACTTCATTGACTACACTGTCAGGAACTACACCGATGTCGATGAGATTGAAAAGGTCTTCCTCAAGTCTCCGGGTAAGTTGAGCCTCTTCGAGCTGTTCAACCTTTCTACCCGCTACGAGGTCGGAAGTCCTGAATTCGAGAAGGTATTCGAAGTGGCTGTCACACTCTACCCGGACAATGAGATTGCCAACACCAATGCCGCAGGTGCCGCCCTTAAGGCCGGACGTCTGGCAAAGGCTGCAGAGTATCTGGAGAAGGCAGGGGAGTCTGCCCATGCAGATTATTTCAGGGCCATCTGGCATTGGATGTCTGGTGACCGTTATGCAGCCCTCAGTTTCTTCGAAAAGGCTGAAAAGGGAGGAATCCCCGAAGCAGCGGACGCTATCGCGAAAATCAACGCCACTTCCCGCTGAACCACATCAAGGAACCGTTTGGGTTTAAGGTTTAGTTTTGAAAAGATAGAGGCCGACCGTGTTTATTGACTAAGGGTGGCGGAATGGTTCATGGTGGTTACGTTTGGAAAACCATGGCCGCCCGTGGCCTTGTGAACGGGAGGGTGCCCACGACTTTGTCGTTGGAGGGATTTAGTTTTCCGAACGTAACACCATGAACATCTTATAAAAAAAGAAGCTGACCTTTTGGGGCAGCTTCTTTTATTTTCGGTACTGATGTACTAGAAGTTCTCCTTGTGGAGTTCGAAATATGCCTGTGGATGTGCGCAGACAGGGCAGATTTCCGGAGCGGATGTGCCCACTACGATGTGACCGCAGTTGCGGCATTCCCAAACCTTGACTTCAGACCTCTTGAAGACTTCGGCTGTCTCGACATTCTTCAGAAGGGCACGGTAACGCTCCTCGTGACGCTTCTCGATTGCGGCGACACCGCGGAACTTCGCTGCCAGTTCAGGGAATCCTTCCTCTTCTGCAGTCTTGGCGAAACCATCGTACATGTCAGTCCACTCGTAGTTCTCGCCATCCGCAGCTGCTGCAAGGTTCTGGGCGGTGTCTCCGATTCCGTTCCATTCCTTGCACCAGAGCTTTGCATGCTCCTTCTCGTTGTCGGCAGTCTCTAGGAAGAGGGCGGCAATCTGCTCGAAACCTTCTTTCTTCGCCTTTGATGCAAAATAGGTGTACTTGTTGCGGGCCTGCGATTCACCGGCGAAAGCCGCCTCAAGATTCTTCTCAGTCTGTGTGCCAGAATACTTTGTTGCCATAGTGTTGTTTGTTGAAATTAGTTGATTTTCCTTTTGGAAACGATTTCCAAAATTATGCATAATTTTGAATTATTCCAAATGCGGAAACTCTGTTTGGCCGAAAGCTGCCACTGACGGCTCCTATTCGAGCCACTGGAGGAAGTCCTCAACCCTCGCCCTGGAGACGAACAGGTCTTCCGGTGCAGTGACGTTGACTTCGAGCTTCAGCCTTCCGTTCGGGTAACGGTTCGCCTCCTTGACAATTTCGCGTCTTATGATGCATCCTCTCGAAATCCGGAAAAAGGACTCCGGGTCCAGGCCGTCGCTGATCCTGTCCATGGTAAGGTCGAGAAGATACCTCTTCCCGCTCTTGAGATACACATAGTTGTACTTCTCTTCCGAAAAGAAGAATGCGATGTCCTCGATGGGCAGCGGCACGTAATGTTCGCCGACCCTGACAAGCATCCGTTTGTTCCATTTCCTGGCTCCCTGGACGGAATCAATAATCCTGCCGGCATCCGGCCCGGATTGGGGCTTGATCTTATTTCCGTCTGCAATCAGGTAAGAGCGGCAACGGTTGACTGCCCTCTGGAGCGCTGCTGTCCCAATCGGTTTCAGAAGGTAGTCGATGCTCCCTGTCTCGAAGGCTTTTACGGCATAGGAGTCGTAGGCGGTGGTCATGATGACCTTGGAAGTGACCTCCCTCTGCCTGAATATCTCGAAACAGTCCCCGTCAGATAGTTCGACATCCATGAATATGATGTCCGGGTCCCCGTTTTTGTTCAGGAATTCAAGGGTGCCTGTGATTGAATCCGCCTGTCCGGCAATCTCGATGTACGGGAAGTCGGTTTCAATCATCCTGACCAGCCTGGCTCTTGCCATCTGTTCATCTTCAACTACTAACGCTTTCATACCAATGGAAGTTTGACGGTGTAGTACCCTCCGTCAGACGTGATTTCCACTTCCCGGTTGAAGATGTCGGCATACTGCTGGCGCAGATACTTCAGGCCGATTCCGGTGGAGGACGCGTCGGAAAGACGGGGCTGTATGTTGTTGGTTACTGTTATGAAGTTGTCACTGAATGTGATTCCAATCCGGAGGGGGGAGGATGCGCTGACCATGTTGTGCTTGGTTGCATTCTCTATGAGAAGCTGCAGGGAGCAGGGAACCACGTTGCGTTTGAGGACTTCGGAAGGAATGTCGATCCTGACGTCGAGCCCTTCCGTGAACCGGACTTTAAGAAGCCCTACATAGTCCTCTACCAGGGAGAGTTCGTCCCTGAGACAGACCAGGTTCTGGTCTTCGAAGCGGAGCATGTAGCGGTAGATCTCTGCCAGCCTTTCAGTGAATTCGCTCGCCTCTTTGGTGGATTGCTCCTGGATCATGCAGTCCAGCACGTTGAGGGAGTTGAACAGGAAATGCGGATTCACCTGCTGCTTCAGCCTGAGGTAGCGGTAATGGGCGAGATCTGACTCCTCCCTGGCCTTTTCCGCCTTGATCCTGTAACGGATGGCGTATTCCGCTATTCCAACGAGAGCAAAGCAGCTGAACAGATAGTTCAGAAGGATTTCGATGAACAGGTTTGTCGGAACCGTCCCTTTGTTGATGTACAGGATTGAGAGGCGGCAGATGAGCACTATGACAAAGGCCACCAGCAACCAGCGCAGACCCCGGGCCGATGATGTCTCCTTGTTGCTGTCCGGTTTCCGCGGCTTGGCGAG
>JBJFDD010000410.1:0-3546 GCA_051889815.1 Candidatus Cryptobacteroides sp.
CGATTCGACCATCAAAATCAGATTTGAAAAATGAAAAGAGCATTACTTCTTCTTCTTCTTCTTCCGCTCCTTTTCCTGGCGGTCATCTCCTGCACAAAGGAAGAACCGCTCCAGGAGCAGCTCGAAGTCAACAGAAACAACATTTCCGGCCAGTGGGAACTGGTCGAGTGGAACGGGAAACCCCTTGAAGAAGGCAGCTTCTTCCGCATAGACTTTGTCCGCAATGACGCGACGTTCACAATCTCCCAGAATTTCGACGCCTTCCCTTCGCTCGCCCGCGAGATAACCGGAACCTATGCCCTCAAGACTGACGACTGGTACCGACCTGTCATCACCGGAATGTACGACCACGATGCCGGGATGTGGTCCCATGAATATCTGGTCGTCAGCCTTACCTCCGGCACGATGAAGTGGATTGCCTCGGATGATGCCTCATTTGTCCAGTCTTTCCGTCGCCTTGAACAATGACATATTCGATATATTCCATCATGAAAAGACTTGTTTTACCAATTATCCTGGCTGCTGCCGCATCTTTGGCATCTTGCAGCCACCGCATCGTTGAAAGCGGGAACGTGATTACCCGTGAATACAGCATTTCTCCGGAATTCAACACAATAGACATTTCTTCCGGGTTGCACGTTGTAGTTGACCAGTCGTTCGTGGCCGGCAAGATTGAAGTCACTGCGTCCGACAACATCCATCAGTTCCTGGATATTTATGTCACTGATGGCATCCTCAATGTCGGAATGGCCTCAGGATTCAGTTATTCGGAAATCAGTGTCACTGTGAGAGTGTCTGCAATGAGTGTCCAGGCCTTGTATGCAAGCGGCGGCTCTTCGGTAATCTGTGAAGGCAATCTCATGACTCCGAGGCTGCATCTGGCCCTTTCAGGAGGCTCTACCATTTCACTCAGGGGCACGGCTCCTTCTGTCAGCAGTTCCCTTTCCGGTGGCAGCAGGGCCGAGATGATGGACTTTGTCGCCGTTGCCCTCGATGCCGAACTCTCAGGCGGCAGCGTCATGAGCATTTCCGTCCTGGACAGGCTGGCCCTCGATGCATCCGGCGGTTCTGTCTTCTATTACAAAGGCAATCCAGGGGAAAAATCAGTCAACGTTTCCGGCGGTTCCGAGTGCATCCAGGTCAAATGACCTCGATGCCGAGTTCCCGCTTCAGGAAGTCCCTGGCTTCTCCGGCTTTTTCCGCAGGCTCCGGCCCGATTCCCTCCAGTGGGTAATCGAGGCCGAGTTCTGCGTATTTGTAGGCCCCCATTGTGTGGTAGGGGAGTATCTCGACCCGCTCTATTACTGAATATCCGGATAGATAACCTGCCAGCTCCCCGAGCCTGTCCGGGGTGTCCGTGAGTCCCGGGACCAGGACATGCCTGATCCAGACAGGTTTGCCGATGGCCTGCAGGTAGTCCATGAATCTCCTGTTGTTCTTCCTTTCTATCCCGGTGTAGGCCTTGTGGAAGCTGTCATCCGCGGTTTTTATGTCCAGAAGGATAAGATCGGTGAAGTCCAGCACAGCGAGGGCTTCATCCGTGAATATGGCGCCTGATGTGTCCAGGGCAGTGTGCAGCCCTTCAGCCTTGCAGAGCCTGAAATATTCACGGGCGAAAGCCGCCTGCATCAGGGGTTCCCCTCCGGTGAGGGTTACGCCGCCGCTCCGGATGAAGGAGCGGTAGCGCAGAGTCTCGGCCAGAAGTTCTTCGGGACTCATCTCGTATCTTGTCGGGGCGGAAGGATTCCAGGTGTCCGGGTTGTGACAAAAAAGGCACCGCATCGGACAGCCTTGAAGGAATGTCACGAAGCGGATGCCCGGGCCGTCAACAGTACCGAAACTCTCCAGAGAATGGATGCGGCCTGTCAGTTTCATTGTCAGATGGACTGGTTGATGGTTCTCGAAATCACGTCAAGCTGCTGCGCCTTGGTGAGTTTCACGAAGTTCACAGCATAGCCTGAAACCCTGATTGTCAACTGTGGGTATTTCTCCGGATGTTCCATTGCATCGACCAGGAGTTCCTTGTCGAACACATTCACGTTCAGATGGTGGCCTCCGTCAGGAGTGAAGTAGCCGTCCATCAGGTTCACCAGATTGTTCACCTTCGAGTCATTGTCCTTGCCAAGGGTGGCAGGGCTGATTGCAAAGGTGTAGGAAATGCCGTCCTGGGAATGCTGGAATGGCAGTTTGGCAACTGAAGAAAGGGCTGCGACCGCTCCGGTGACGTCCCTTCCGTTCATCGGGTTGGCACCCGGGGCGAAAGGAACTCCTGCAGGCCTTCCGTCCGGAGTGGCTCCGGTGTTGCGACCATAGACCACATTTGATGTGATTGTGAGGAGCGACTGGGTAGGAACTGCATTCCTGTAGGTGTCGTGCTGGCGGAGGAATTCCATGAATTTCTCGGTAACCATCAGTGCAAGCTTGTCGGTCTCCTCGTTGTTGTTGCCGAACGGAACGTAAGGCTCTCCGACGTTCTCGAAACCGACTGCAAGGCCTCTGTCGTCGCGGATGACACGTACCTTTCCGAACTTGATGGCAGCAAGCGAGTCCGTTACGACAGACAGACCGGCTATTCCGGTCGCCCTCGTGCGCTTGACATCCCCGTCGTGGAGAGCCATTTCGAAGGCTTCGTAGTCGTACTTGTCGTGCATGTAATGGATGATCTTCAAGGCGTTGACATAGACCTTGGCGAGCCATCTCATCATCTGCTCGTACTTGTCCATCACCTCGTCGTAGTCGAGATATTCACTGGTTATCGGAGCATATGACGGGGAAATCTGCTCGCCGGAGATTTCGTCCCGTCCGCCGTTGATGGCGTAAAGAAGACATTTTGCTAGGTTCGCCCTTGCTCCGAAGAACTGCATCTCCTTGCCGATTCTCATCGGGGAAACGCAGCAGGCAATTCCGTAGTCGTCGCCGTAGTCGACTCTCATCAGGTCGTCATTCTCGTATTGGATGGCGGAAGTCTTGATGGAAATCTTCGCGCAGTACTTCTTCCAGGCCTGCGGCAGCCTCTCCGACCAGAGCACGGTGATGTTAGGCTCCGGTGCCGGTCCCAGATTCTCAAGGGTGTGGAGCATCCTGAAGCAGGTTTTGGTCACGAGAGTCCGACCGTCGATGCCCATTCCGCCTTCGGAGGCAGTAACCCAAACCGGGTCACCGGAGAAAAGGTCGTTGTAGTCCGGAGTCCTGAGGAAGCGGACGATGCGGAGCTTGATGACCATCTGGTCAATCAGTTCCTGCGCTTCCTCTTCCGTAAGAGTCCCTTCGCGGAGGTCCTTTTCAATGAATATGTCGAGGAAGGTGCTGATCCTTCCGATAGACATCGCGGCACCGTCCTGGTCCTTGACGGCAGCAAGATAGCCGAAATAGACGAACTGCACGGCTTCACGTGCGTTCTGCGCAGGCTTGGTCACATCGAAGCCGTAGCCGGCGCACATCTTCACGAAATCCTTCAGGGCAGAGATCTGCTCGCTGATTTCCTCCCTCTGGCGGATGCATTCCTCGGTCATCTCCTGGATGTCAAGCCTGTCGAGGAAACGCTTC
>JBJFDD010000411.1:0-13003 GCA_051889815.1 Candidatus Cryptobacteroides sp.
CATATTCTTTTCGGAAGCCTGCCCTGGCGGTGCAGCTGCTCGGCCAGGCACATGTCCTCGGCGTTGGCATCAATGTCGGAGAGAATTGCCTCCAACTCCTCTTTCCCTTCCTTGTGCAGTCTCCCGGAAGCATCCTTCGAGACTGCGTCAACCAACTGGCGCAGACGGAGTTCCATGTTGTGGAAGTCCGGTATGGTCTCGCCGAGTTCCACATCGATGTCGGCAAGTTTGGCTTCGAAGTCACCGAACGCCTCGCCGGCATATTCGGAATACTCCGGGGTCACGCTTTCGAAAGTGTCCGCGTTGTCGATGAAGACAGACATCCTCCAGAACTTCCCGTCCTGTTCGACATAGGTCCTGCCTCCCTCCTTTGCAGGTATGAAATTGAGTACCTTGCGGTCTATGTCCTTTTCGCGGGCGGCTTCGAGCTTCCGCCTGATGTGGGAAGTGACTGCACAGATGTTGTTCTGGAGCAGCTCGACATCTTGGAAGATGGCGTTGTTGATTCTCTGGAGCACATAGTCCGGGGCGCCCTCCGAGGTTACTACCTTGTAGGTGTCATTGATCAGACCGTTGCCAAGAGGCTTGATTTCCTCAATCCATCCCTGTACCTGGAACAGGCCGGCGATTTCGAGCAGTTCTTTCATTTCCGTCTTTTGTTTGTTGATGATTCCTAAATAGTGGTGATGACAAAAGTAACTAATTTGAACAACAAATCCGAGTTCTGGGTATATTTGCAGAAAGAAATGAACAGCGATGGAATTGTATGAATATGCCAGGCCCAGGCTCCTGGCCGGGAAAAAACTGCTTTATGTGCATGGGTTCGCTTCCAGCGGCCAGTCCGGAAGCGTCCGTACATTGAGGACTCTTCTTCCTGAGACAGAGATAGTTGCACCGGACCTTCCGGTGTCTCCCAACGAAGCTCTTGACCTGCTTCGGGGAATTGTCAGTGAGGTTCGACCGGATGTGGTCGTGGGAACCTCGATGGGGGCGATGTATGCAGAGATGTTGTACGGGACAGACAGGATCCTCGTCAATCCTGCCTTCCAGCTTGCAGACACCATCCTCCGCAACAACGGTCTAGGGCGTCAGGAATACCATAACCCCCGTCTCGACGGCGAAACCTCATTCCTTGTGACCAAGGGCCTGGTCGAGCAGTTCAGGGAGGTTTCCGGACATTGCTTTGAATATCCCGGGAAAGACCTTGACAGGGTTTACGGGCTTTTCGGCATCCACGACACGATGGTCGACACATTCGGCCTATTCTCCGAACATTACCCGAAGGCGATCCGTTTCAACGGCGAACACTATCTCAACGATGCCGCCATCCTGCATTCGGTCCTGCCGGTTCTCCAATGGATAGATGACGCCCAGGAGAAAAGGCAGAAGAGAGTGCTGTTCATTTCCTTGAGCGAAAAGATTGTCAGGCATTCGAGCGGCTTCCCGAAAGCTGTGGAGTATCTCTCCCGGTTTTATGACCTGAACATTGTCGCCAATGTGCCGTACAACAATCCTGCGCAGTCTCTCAGGGCATTTCAATGGTGCGAGGCGAATCTCGGTGTGCCGGTCTGGAACCGTCTCACACTCAGCGCCCACAAGAACCAGCTTCTCGGGGATTACCTTATTGATGCCTGCCCAGAGGAAGATTCCGGAGAGGATTTCCTGGGGACCCTGGTCCATTTCGGCTCCGATTCCTTCAGGACCTGGGAAGATGTGATGGAGTTTTTCGGAAGGCTCGGGGGGCAGTGATCAGGAGTCTGCCGGAAAGACAATCCCACCCTGTCTGCGGATGGAGTCGATGATTTCTGCCACGGCAATCGAATTGTCAAGACTGTTGTTCCGTGATTCGGCCTCTCCGGAGAGGATCAGGTCGATGAACTCGCGGAATTCGCACTCATATTCATCTGCATCACATTCAACACTGATGTCCTTCGGCTTGGGACCTTCTGCCCTTCCGGAGGTTGGAGCCCCGCGCATGGTCATCTCCGCCTGGCGGGTGATGTGGATTCCGTCAAGTGAGATGCAGCCCTTCTCGCCCGAGATTTCGGTTCGAAGCCTGGAGTCTGCCATCTTCGAGTAGAGGACACTCGCGCTCATCCCCGGATAGCTGAACAGTACGCTCGCCTGGGTGTCAATCAGTTTCGGCCCTTCAGGGGTGGGAACCTCCATGGATGTGACTTCCGCCTTGATGTCCTGCGGCTTGCCGAAAAGGGTGACCATCGGGTAGATGGTGTAGATGCCGATGTCCTGGGTCGCTCCTCCGGAATGCAGCGGATTGAAGGAACTCGGGACCGGTGAACTGTCCTTTCCGGCAATGATCCTTTCCAGCAGGTCAATCTTTGACGAGTACTGGCAGAATGTGGCGGAATAGTGGCGTATCGTTCCGAGTTCGGGAAGCCGTGCCTGGATGTTCCTGAAGTTGGGACTGAGGGTGGAAATCATCGCCTCCATCAGGACCAGCCCCCTCTGACGTGCCTCCCTGGCCATTTCCTTGGCCTGGAGGGCATTGGATGCGAGAGGCTTTTCGCAGAGAACGTGTTTCCCCTGCCTGAGGCAGCGGATGGCGAGGTCGTGGTGGGTGTGGTTCGGCGTGCCGATGTAGACAGCACGGACGCCAGGGTCGGCAAGCATGTCATCCAACTCTGAATATGCCGACGCAATTCCGTGTGCTTGAGCGAACTCTTCGGCAGATTCCTGCTTTCTCGAGCAGACTGCAGCCGCTTTGAACCGGGGGTCCAGGACGGCTCCTTTCAGCACCCAGTCGCTGATTCGTCCGGTGCCGATTATTCCGAATCCGATCTTTTCCATCTATTTGAATGCTCCTCTTTCTTCCATGTAGTCTGTAATCAGCTCCAGGGCATTCCCTTCCTGCTCCGGAGCAACAACCAGCAGTTCGGCCCCGTGCCTTTCCACGGTAAGGGCCGCCTTCCCCTGGAGCTGAGGCTCAAGAAGGATGGCTCCGGCTGTCTTCCTTCCTGCCTTTATCAGGGCATTGACCACCTTGTCGGAGGAGAAACTGTCGGCAACCAGGAAGATCCTGTCCTTGTCGGCATATTCCTGTCCTGCCATCTTGCGGATGAGGAACACTATGTCTTCGGCCTTGTCCGGGCAGGGAACAATGTAGCCTATCACTCCCATCGGGACCAGCTGCTTTGTCACTTTTTCGGCTGCCGAGACTTTCATCGGGTCGTGGACGAACATCACCAGCGGTCTTGCCCCGAAGGACTCGTCGAAGGTGCCGCTTGAATCGCATGGCCTGATGAGTTTGCCGGAAATCAGTTCCGAGCCTCTGTACCAGCCGAGTTTCTCGGTGACAAGTGAATTCCCCTCCCGTGTCGTCTCGTGCCGGCGCGGACTGTCGCTTCCAAGAAAACGGAATCCCAGGATGCCCAGTGCGGCGAGCAGGAGCACAACGACTATCGCAGTAATGATTTTTTTCATGCCGATTGCTTTTTCTCTATCCACAAAAATATTAAATTTGTGACAATATGCCAAAGTCTGTCAGAACCATACGCCACTGGGGACATTCACTCCGCTCGAGACTCAAGAAGATTTCGGAGCACAACCTGCTCCTTGTCATGAGTTTCGTCGTCGGGGTCCTTGCCGGTCTGGCAGCCGTAATTCTCAAGTTGCTTGTCGAATGGATCCAGGAGTTCCTGTCCGGGACCCTCTCAGGCAGTTTGGGTCCGGCATTCTATATTGTCATCCCCGGAGTCGGAATGCTTCTGGCGTTGCTTTTCTGCAAGTACGTGATCCGGGACAACATCGGCCACGGCGTGACAAAGGTTCTCCAGGCCGTCTCCAAGAACGAGTCCAGGATCAGGCCCCACAACATGTGGTCTTCGGTTGCTGCCAGTTCCGTGACCATCGGCTTCGGCGGCTCTGTCGGAGCAGAGGCCCCCATTGTCTACACCGGAGCTGCCATAGGGTCCAATTTCGCCCGCTACATGGGCATGTCTTACAGGAACATGACCATTCTCCTCGGGTGCGGAGCAGCCGCTGCGGTTGCCGGAATATTCAAGGCTCCGCTGGCGGGAGTCCTCTTCGTCCTCGAGATCCTGCTGTTCAACATCTCGATGACCTCAATGATGCCGCTGCTGATTGCTACGGTTTCGGCGACAGTGGTCTCCTACATATTCCTGGGACAGTCAACACCATTCCAATGCACCCTGACTCCTTTCGAGTTGCGGAATATTCCTTTCTATGTCATCCTGGGCCTTTTCTGCGGCGGCTGTTCAATCTATTTCATCCGCACCACGCTCTCCCTGGAAGACAAGATCGGAAGAATGCACAACCCTTATCTCAAATGGGCTCTCTGCGCAATCGGTCTCGGTGTGCTGATCTTTCTTTTCCCTCCTCTTTACGGAGAAGGCTACGGCTCGCTCGGAGCCCTTCTGAACGGGACCGAACTCAGCCTCGAAGGACAGACCCCCCTGGCTTTCATGACCGACAGTGTCTGGGCAGTGCCGGTGTTCTTCCTTATGATTCTTATCCTCAAGGTCTTCTCGATGACCCTGACCAATGCCGGAGGGGGAGTAGGAGGAACCTTCGGTCCTACCCTCTTCATCGGTGCCATTGCGGGTTTCGTTGTGGCAAGGTCTTTCAATCTTCTTCTTTCCGGGACCTCCCTGAACGTGCCGGAACCCAATTTCGTCCTGGTCGGAATGGCCGGACTGATGGCCGGTGTGATGCAGGCTCCGATGACTGCAATCTTCCTCATTGCTGAGATTTCCGGAGGCTATGATCTCTTCCTTCCCCTGATTCTCACGGCTACAATCTCCTTCGGAACCACCAGGATGGTCGAAAAGTTCTCGATCTACACCAAACGAATCGCCCAAAAGGGAGAACTCCTGACCCATGATTCCGACCAGGCCGTGCTGACCCTGATGAAGGTCAGCGATGTCATCGAGACGGATTTCTCAACTGTGGAGATAGATGCCCCTTTCGAGAGCCTGGTGAAGGTGGTAGCCGAATCCAACAGGAATATCTTCCCGGTCATCGATTCCAGGAACCGGTTCCAGGGCTACGTCTCCCTTGCTGACATCCGCAAGTACATGTTCCGTCCGGAACTCCAGAAGACGACCTTCGTGTACAACTACATGAAGAGTGCCGAGGAATATGTCTACGAGGATGACAAGATGGATGTCGTGATGAAGAAATTCGAGATTACTGATGCCTGGAACCTTCCGGTCGTCAAGCGGGACCGAACCTATGTCGGGTTCGTCTCAAAGTCCAAGATATTCTCAGTCTACAGGAACGAACTCAAGATGGTTTCGCAGGACTGATCCTTTTTTTTGACCACATGAAAGAAATCTACATCAAGTGCATAGCCGGCAAAGTCGGTGTGAAGGACTGGCAGGTGGAAAATTGTGTCCACCTTTTCGATGAAGGCAACACCATACCGTTCATCAGCCGTTACCGTAAGGAGAAGACAGGAGGCCTGGACGATGCCCAGGTGGCTGAAATCCAGCACTGGACCAGGGTCTTCACCGAGATGGAAAAACGCAAGGAAGGGATTCTATCGACAATTGAATCCCAGGGTGCCCTGACACCGGAACTCCGGAGGAGCATCGAGGAATGTGTCGTTGCCGGCGAACTGGAAGACCTTTATCTTCCATTCCGTCCGAAACGCCGCACCAGGGCAACCGTCGCCCGGGAGAAGGGACTTGAACCGCTTGCCGACAGGATGTGGAATGTCTCCCTGAACGATCCGGAGGCCGAGGCCCGGAAGTACGTCAAAGGTGAGGTGGCGTCTGTGGATGATGCTTTGTCCGGCGCTAGGGACATTTTGGCGGAGCGTATCTCGGAGTCGGCGTCTGTCCGGAATTCACTTCGTCAGGTTTTCAGGACCAGAAGGATTGAGGCCAAGGCCACCAAGGCTGCATCCGCTTCCCTTGAGGCTTCGAAATACCGTGCCTATTTCAACTTTTCGATGCCTCTCCAGCGTATTCCGTCGCACAATCTCCTGGCAATCCTGAGAGCACAGAACGAGGGCTTCCTGAGTGTCGGCCTGGATGCAGACCCGCTCAAATGCGGCAACAAGATCTACTATGATTTCTGCCAGGAGCACAGGTATCCCGGACCGAAACTTGCCGAACAGCTCAGAATGGCTATCGATGATGCTTTCAAGCGCCTCCTTGAACCCTCAATCACCAATGAGGTCATTAAGGAAGCCAAGGAGAAGGCCGACAAGGAGTCTGTCTCTGTCTTCGGTGACAATCTGTCCCAACTCCTGCTTTCGCCTCCTGTGGGCCAGAAGCGGACGATGGCGATTGACCCCGGTTTCAGGAACGGATGCAAGATAGCCTGCCTGGACGAGCATGGCAACCTTCTGCATCACGAGATAATCTATCCTCATCCTCCGCAGAGCCAGAAAGTAAAGTCGATAATGCCAGTGGCTTCGATGGTTGAGGAGTATTCCATCGAGGCAATAGCCATCGGCAACGGAACCGCTTCCCGCGAAACTGAGGACTTCATCAGGAGGGTTGGAATCCCGGAGAATGTCAAAGTCTATACTGTGAGCGAGGACGGGGCGTCAATATATTCGGCATCCGAGGTCGCAAGGAAGGAATTTCCTGACGAGGATGTAACCGTCCGCGGAGCGGTTTCAATCGGGCGCCGCCTGATGGACCCTCTTGCCGAGCTGGTGAAAATCGATCCCAAATCGCTCGGTGTAGGACAGTACCAGCATGATGTTGACCAGGCTCTTCTGCGCGAGAAACTGGACACGACAGTTTCTGCCTGCGTCAACAGTGTGGGAGTGAATGTCAATACCGCAAGCCCATACCTGCTGAGCTATGTTTCCGGCATAGGCCCTGCCCTCGCTTCAAACATCGTCTCCTACCGCTCTTCTGCCGGAGGTTTCAAATCCAGGACACAGTTGCGCGAGGTACCGAAACTCGGCCCGAAGGCTTTCGAGCAGTGCGCCGGCTTTCTTCGTATCCGCGGTGGTGAGAATCCTCTTGACAATTCGGCTGTCCACCCGGAGTGTTATCACATTGTGGACAGGATGGCAAGAGACCTTGGGGTCACTTCGAACAGCCTTGTGGGCAATGAGGAACTTATTTCAAGGATTCGTCCTGAAGACTATGTTGAGGGAGAGTTCGGCCTTCCGACAATCGAAGACATCCTCAAGGAACTGGCAAAACCGGGACTGGATCCACGTCAGGGTGCCCGGGAATTCAGTTTTGCGGATGATATCCATGAACTTGATGACCTGAAGACCGGGATGGAACTTCCAGGGATAGTGACCAATGTGACTGCCTTCGGCGCTTTCGTGGACATCGGAATCCATGAGAACGGCCTTGTACACGTCTCCAGGATGCACGGAATGAAACTGAAACTGCACCAGACGGTAAAGGTCAGGGTACTGGATGTGGACCTTGACAGGAAGAGGATTTCGCTGGATCTGGTTAGTGCCTGATTCCGGTCCGGCTCCGTTGCAAGATATTCATTAAAAAATAACAATTTCCCGATGAACAGACATTTCTTCGCTTTCCTGGCAATACTTGCCGCCCTTGTGTCCTGCACACAGTCTTCCGGCATTCCATCTCCTGACGCAGCCCGCTCCCTTGAGGAAGGTTTCCTCACTCCTCCTGACGATGCCAAACCCCGGGTCTGGTGGCATTGGATGAATGGCAATGTGACCATGGAAGGCGCCATGGCTGACATCGATTGGATGCACAGGGTCGGAGTAGGAGGCTTCCACGTCTTCGATGCCGGACTGACTACCCCGCAGATTGTTGACCACAGGGTCGCCTACATGTCAGACGAATGGAAGGAAATCTTCGAGGCCTGCATCCGCAAAGCCGACAGCTACGGAATGGAAACGGCAGTCGCAGGCTCCCCGGGCTGGAGCGAAACCGGAGGCCCTTGGGTGGAACCGCAGCATGCAATGAAGAAACTTGTCTGGAGCGAAACAGAAACTGTCGGGGGCGTTGAATATGATGACATCCTCCCGCATCCTCCTGTGTGCAGCGGCAGTTTCCAGGATGTCCCCGTAGCGGAAAGCACAGGGGAAATCCCTGAATATTATGAAGATGTTGCAGTGGTAGCCTTCCGTGTGGCCGCTCCTTCGCCCTCGGGGCTTTCTCCGGAACTGACCTTCAGCGGTGGAAAGTTCACGCTTGAACAGCTGACCAACGGCAGGATGACGGATGTCTCCATACTGCCTTACAACCCTGACGGAACATGGATCCAGTACGAATTCGAACAGCCGCAGACTGTCTTCGGTGCCGACATCATGCAGGGTATTTATGACGATTTTACCGCCAGGGTCCTTTCGCAGGGAGATGACCTGACTGTCCTGGAATATTCCGATGACGGCATCAACTTCACTCCCATAACAACCACTACCGGAAAAGTCTTCAGGATAGCGACCCTTTCCTTTGCCCCGGTGACTGCCAGATACTTCCGTCTGCGTTTCGCAGACCAGCAGGAAGCCCTCAATTCCTATTTCTCCCAGGCGAACCGCAGAGGCATCGGGACTCCTGCCGCAAATTCATCCGGAGTGGCGGTCGCAGAGTTCAACCTGTTCACAACTCCCCGCGTCGGACGCTACATCGAGAAGGCCGGTTTCTTTCCTGCCGCAGACCTTTATGGATCTCCGTCCGCGAAGTGCGGGGGAGCACCGCGCCTTAGTGACGTCATCGACCTGACTGACAAAGTAGATGAGAGCGGGCATCTCCGTTGGAAGCCGGAGGAAGGTGTGTGGAAGATTCTCAGGTTCGGATATTCACTGACAGGCCACCAGAACAGTCCCGCCTCGCCTGAGGCAACCGGCCTTGAGGTTGACAAACTGGATGCCGATGCCGTCAGGGCCTACATTGAACATTACATCTCCATGTACCGGGATGCCGCCGGAGGAATGATGGGCAAAAATGGAATCCACTATCTGATGTTCGACAGCTGGGAGGCCGGTTGCCTCAACTGGACTCCGAAGATGTTCGAGGCCTTCAGGAAGGAATGCGGCTACGATATGCTCAGATGGTTGCCGGCAATTGCCGGTTATGTCATCGAGTCCCCTGAGGCATCCGACAGGTTCCTCTGGGATTTCCGAAGGACAATTGCGGAGATGATTGCCGTCAACCATTATGACCTTCTGACTGAGGTGCTTGGGGAACACGGCCTCGAGCGCTACACCGAGTCGCATGAACTGGTGCGTGCCTTTGTCGCAGACGGAATGAGGGTAAAGAAGAATGCCGCAATCCCGATGTGTGCAATGTGGACAGGAGATCCTTCCAACATCCTTGCAATCGGAGCCTCCGGCGCCGACTGCCGTGAATCAGCATCGGTCGCCCATCTCTACGGAAAGAAATATGTTGCCGCAGAGTCCCTTACCCAGGCAGGTGATGCATGGGGGACCTATCCTGAAATCCTCAAGGAAAGGGCCGACCTGCTGATGGCAAACGGTCTCAACCGCTTCATTATCCACGAGAGTGCACACCAGCCTCTTGACGATTTCAAGCCGGGACTCACTCTGGACTGGTTCGGGCAGTGGTTCAACCGGCACGACACCTGGGCTGAGCAGTCCAAGGCCTGGATGAGCTATCTCTCCAGAAGCTGTTTCCTCCTGCAGCAGGGCCGTTCAGTTTCTGACATACTCTGCTATTTCGGGGAGGACAACAATGTTACCTGTCTCTACCGGGACTCGCTTCCGCAGATTCCTGAAGGCTACAATTTCGATTTCGTCAATGCCGATGCCCTTGTCCATGACCTGAAGGTGCGCTCCGGAAAACTCATTGCACCGTCCGGTGCTTCCTACAGGCTTGTCTTTCTTGGTGAGAATGCCAGGATGATGTCCCTTCCAGTGGCCGAGGCTCTCCTTGAACTCGTCGGGGAGGGAGCCGTCGTTGTCGGAGAAAGGCCTGTTGCGACCCCTAGCCTCTCGGATGACGAAACCCGTTTCGAAGAAGTATTGGACAAGTTATGGAGCGGCGGACCTGTCACCGCATATGGCAAAGGCCGCGTCTATGCAACCTCTGATCTTGAACCTGCCCTTGAGGCTGAGGACTGCGTGGCTGATGTGAAACTATCGGTACCTTCTCCAAATTCGAAGTATCTTTTCGTGCACCGGATTTTCGATGGTGCCCACATTTATTGGCTTGATTCAAGGACCCGTAATGTTGAGGAAATCGAGGCCTCTTTCAATGTGACCGGACTTGAACCCGAGATTTGGAATGCCGTGGACGGTTCGATAAGACCTGCTTCCTACAGGATTGAAGGCGGCAGGACTATCGTGAAGCTTCATTTTGAAAGTGAGGATGCTCTCTTCGTGATATTCAGGAAGAAGGCCGTTTCCGACAAGGTGGAACTCCCTGTTCCGGCCATTTCTGAAATCCCTGTCGAAGGATCTTGGGAGGTTGCCTTCAACTGCGGTATGGGTGCCCCGGAGAAGACAGTCTTCAATGAACTGAAGGACTGGAGCCGGGATGAGAATCCTTATGTGAGGTACTATTCCGGCACTGCAACATATTCAAAGACAATTGTCCTGGATGCTTCCGCGATAGGGGAGAGCACCTGGCTTTGCCTCGGGAATGTCTGCAACATCGCCCAGGTGAAACTCAACGGCAAGGATCTTGGAATCGTCTGGAAACAACCTTGGAAGGTCGATATCTCTTCTGCAGTCAGGGAAGGTGAGAACGAGCTGGAGGTCAGCGTCACCAACTTATGGGTCAACCGGATGATCGGAGACCAGAGGGGCGATGCCGGCAAATACACCCACACCGTGATGACTTTCCGTTCTGCAGGCGAACCACTCCGCCCTTCCGGACTGCTGGGACCGGTCTCAATCGAGACCAGGAAATAAGTTTGAGGCGTAAACTAATTGAAGAACAAAGGTTTGGCGGAGGGCTCAGAGATGATCGCTCCGTCTTTTGCTGTCAGTACGCCACCTACCCAGACCATCTTTACAGCACCTTTCAAGGTTACGCCCTCGTACGGGCTCCAGCCGCATTTGTACGCCACTTCCTTCACGGTGAATTCCTCCTCCGGGTCCACGACGACCAGGTCGGCATAGGCACCTTTCTTCAGGACGCCCCTGTCTGCAATCCCGAAGATTTCCGCAACTTTTTCTGAATATGCCGAGGCAATCCTGCGAAGCGGTATCCCGAGGGTGAAAGCCACCGGAAGCGACTGCTGGACCGACGGCACCCCGGATGGGCAGGAAAGATAAGGCTTCATTTTTTCGTCCAGAAGATGCGGAGCGTGGTCGGAACCAATTGTGTCAATCAGTCCTTCTTCAAGCCCCTTTCGCAGGGCTGCCCTGTCATCGGAAGTCTTGATTGCCGGATTGCACTTCAGCCTGCTTCCAAGTCCGGGATAGTCGCTGTCACAGAACCATAGGTAGTTTGCGGAAGTCTCGGCGGTAATTCTTGGGTTGTGGATCTTTGCTGCTCGGACCATCTCGACTTCCTCCTTGGTGGAAACGTGAAGGAGGTGAAGGGCAGTGCCCTGCCGCAGGGCCATCTCCAGAGCACGGATTGTGGACATGATGCACGCCTTGCGGCTCCTGATCAGGGAATGTTCGGCAAAAGGGACATCCTCTCCGTACTTCTCCCTGGCAGCAGCAAGGTTGGACTTGATGATGGATTCATCCTCGCTGTGCACCAGTACCGGCCTGGTACTGATGCTGAAAAGTTTTTCCAGGCTTTCCTGGCGGTCAACCAGCATATTCCCGGTCGATGATCCCATGAAGACCTTTATTCCTCCGATGCTGTGCCTCAGGTCTCCTTCCAGGCAGCGGATGATCTCGTCCCAGTTTGCATTGGTTGCTCCAAGGTTGAATCCATAGTTTGCCATGGAATATTCAGAAGCCACACGCAGTTTGTCCTCGAGGGCCGCTGCGGTGACTGTCGGAGGTATTGTGTTCGGCATGTCGATGAAGGATGTTATTCCTCCGAGGACTGCTGCTGCGGACTCGCTTCCGATGTCCCCTTTGTGGGTCAGGCCCGGGTCCCTGAAATGTACGTGCGCATCGATGCCACCTGCCATCAGCACCTTGCCTCCGAGGTCGATGACATCGGCATCGGGGAAGTCCAGCAGGGCCTTTGAATCATCAGTGTCAGTTTCTTCGCGGAACCATATTCCCGCAATACGTTCACCGTCAATCGCCAGCGCTCCCGCCCCTTCACGGGCGGATGTGGCAAGGACGGCATTCACGAGGAGCGTTCTTGACATCTTCTTCGCTTGTCTTATTGTTTCTTCCGGTTGAATTTCCTGAATTTAAGCTTGATTACTCCCCAGAAGGCCTCGCCGAAGATTCCTCCGCTCATCTTGGATGTGCCGAGCCTGCGGTTTATGAATATGATGGGAACCTCCACGAGAGGGAAGCCGAGTTTCCATGCGGTGTATTTCATCTCCACCTGGAAGCCGTACCCCTTCATCCTGACATCGTCCAGGTCGATGGTCTCCAGGACCCTCCTGCTGTAGCACTTGAAACCGGCAGTACAGTCATGAACCTTCATGCCAAGCACGGTCTTGACGTAGATTGAGGCGCAGTAGGACATCAGGATCCGGCCCAATGGCCAGTTGACCACGCTGATGCCGTCGCAGTAGCGCGAACCGATGGCGACACCGTTGCACCCGGATGCTGCAGCATAGAGTTTCGGGAGGTCATCCGGATTGTGCGAAAAGTCTGCATCCATCTCGAAAATGTAGTCGTAGCCCTGGGCAAGGCACCATCTGAATCCTGTCAGGTAGGCTGTGCCCAGACCCATTTTCCCGGACCTTTCGATCAGGAAAAGCCTGTCCGGGAACTCTGCCTGCAGGTTTTTGACGATGGCCGCCGTTCCGTCCGGGGACCCGTCATCGATTACCAGTACATTGTATGAGCCTTCCAATGAAAAGACTTTGCGAACGATTGCTTCGATGTTCTCCTTTTCATTATAAGTTGGAATTATAACCGCTTTTCTGTCCATGGTCATTCCTGTTTTAGTGTTGTCCAATTATTCCATAAGCAGTCTGACGGCTGCCTCAAGCTGAAGATCCCTGCCGCCAAGCAAGG
>JBJFDD010000412.1:0-3529 GCA_051889815.1 Candidatus Cryptobacteroides sp.
GAAAACTCAACGAGGTCAACACCAGGGTAATCAAATCAATGACGCGTTAGAATTGTCCTGACAAGACAAACAATCCATCGGACCGGCAGCAGGAGCAGGTAGATGACAATGGCTGTGACAATCACATAGCCGATCATCGAAAAGAGCTCGGTTGCCGGTCTGGTGTATCTGACGATGGCGTAGATGTTCATCCCGCAGGCAACGACGAATGAACCGAGAAGGAACCACAGTTCCCTGCGGAGTTTGCGAGAGGTGATGATGATGTCCTTCATGTTCAGAATGTCAGATAAGGGATTTTGTATTCTTCCGGAAAATCAAGGGTCTTTCCTTCTTCCATGGCCTTGTTTCCCAGGAGGCAGAGGATGCTTGAGTAGTAGGCCTCTTCGACCACATTGGCGGCCTTTTCGCCGGTGATGCAGGACTGGCAGAAGGCCGAAAGAATCTCGTCGGAGCCGTCATTGTCCGAGGCAACCATGCTCTGCCCTCCGTTCACGCTGACCTGCCCTTCCATCACTGCGTGCGGGTGGTATTCGGATTTCAGCTCGGGCCTCCAGCTCGGACCCGCAGTCGGTATTGAGGCGAAGACACCGGTCTTTATCTGCTCCAGAAGCTGTCTCATTCCAGGAATCGTGTTGTCCTCTTCCAGATAGTAAACGCCGCGGGACAGGTCCATGGTGCCGTTCTTTCCGAGAATCTGCTCTTCCATTCCGTTGTATTTGTTGGAGATGAGGGACTCGTAGTTGATCTTTCTGCCGTCGGAATAGCGGTAGATGACATTGACGCTGTCATAGACCTCCCTGCCGTCCTTCCAATAGACGATGTCTCCCATCCCGGTGACACGGGAAGGAATCTTGCCGATGGCAAGGTTGCAGACCTCAAGCTGATGGGATGCGAGTTCCGTCATCAGCCCGCCTGAATATTCCTTGTACAGTCTCCAGTTGATTTGCCTCTCGAGCTCAGGAGAAGGTACCGGCCTGCGCCAGTCGGCATTCCTGAACCAGTGGCATCTCATGCCGACCACATCTCCGATCAGCCCCTCCTTGATCATTCCGAGCGCCTTGATGTATTTTGTGTCGTACATCCTCTGCATACAGTAGTAAAGAGCCCTGTCGGAGGCAGTATAGGCATCATGGACGGCTTTGCAGTCTTCCATCTTCAGTGCCATCGCCTTCTCGCAGAAGACGTGTTTGCCTGCGGAAAGTGCGTCCAGTGTGATACGGGCGTGGAGGTGCAGGGGAGTGGCGATAATCACTCCGTCGATGTCCTTGTCCTCCAGTACTTCACGGTAGTCCGTCACGGTTTTTGCGCCAGGGCACAGCGCACTTGCCGCCTCGAGGTTGACAGGATAGGTGTCGCAGATGGCAACAAGTTCGGCATGACCGATTTTCAGGAGATTGTGAATATGATACTGTCCGCGTGACCCAGCACCAATCAGGGCGATGCGTGCCTTTTCCTTCTTGATTTCATCCAACTTTTCCGGGGTGCAGGAAGAAAGCCAGGGCGCAGTCGAGGCGAGGAAGGCTGCTCCACCTGTGAAGTAAGCCAGGCTTTTGATGAAATTCCTCAGGCCCAGATCCACCCGGGTATCGTTGTTGTCTGTCTTCATGTTAAGCTGTCCCTTTTCTGTAGCATCCAAAGTTACGAAAAAAGGCGCTTTCTTCCGGTATTATTCCCTATATTTGTTCCCATGCTGCGTACCAGAAAAGAATATGTCGGTTCTTCGGGTTCTTTCCACGGCGTTATCGATGCCGTGATGGGTACCGCCCTTGAGGTCCTCTTCTGTGGCGGGTCTCCGGAGGCAAAGGAAAGTCTGTGGGACTGGCTCTGTGTCGAGGCCGGAAGGATCCAGAAGGCGGTGGACCGTTTCAATCCAGACAGTGAACTTTCGGTGCTCAACCGTTCCCTGACGCCCCTGCGCGTCAGCGGAACTCTTTCCGGGATGATCCGGACGGCAATCCGCTACCATCGCCTGACCGATAGCCTTTTCGATGTTGCCAAAGGCGGACTTCAGGAGGTCTTGGTTGACGATGCCGGTCTCGTGGACCTTCACGGACATGAATTGGATTTCGGAGGCATGGCCAAGGGCTTTCTGCTGTCCCGTCTCCAATCTGCTGCCGGCAGCATGGGAATGGATAGTCTCTTCGCTGATTTCGGCGGCAGTTCCATCCTTGCCCTTGGACATCATCCCTACGGGGACTGCTGGTCAGTCGGAGTCCGCAATCCCTTCCGGCAGGACGTGCTTGAGGAAGTGGAACTGAGAAACCAGGCCATGTCCACCTCGGGCAATACTCCTACCTACTTTTCCCACATCATCAATCCCCTGGACGGTAAGGCTGTCACTGCACGCCGCCAGGTGACAGTTGTATCCGATGATGCACTGGACGCCGAGGTCCTGAGCACGGCCCTGATGATTGCTGACAGGGACGCCTCAAAACGGATTGCAGCCCGTTTCCCGGGCTGCATCATAAAGGAATATGAAGTCTGAGCATCAGATGCTAGGCTTTGTCTGGATCCATTCGTCAAACCATGCGGTGTGTTCAGTGAGGAAGTTGTCAACATATTCAACTTCCTTCATCCAGTCTCCGAAATAGACGAGGCCGACGCTGGTATATTCATTGAGAATAGGCCAGATCTTGAAATTGTATTTCTGTGCTTTGTCGATTGAGGTTGCCAGTTCGGCCATTTCCTTGTGGACATCGTCCATCTGGGGCTTGAGCTTGGCCCATTCGTCCTTCACGATGCCGACAAAGTACGGGTCGGCGAAGACATTGGGCATGTAGGGCCAGTGCCCGCGGTAGGAACCTTTAACGACAGGCTTGATGCCTTCCTGAGGAGTGGCCCAGCCGTTCTTGCCTGAGGCTGCCAGACCGTAGCTCCACTCAGCATCCCATACAGGACCCCTCTCGAGTTTGCTGCCGTGGTTCCGGAGGATGAAATAGTGGTTGGTGTCCATGTTGCCTGAGAGTTCCTGTACCAGATACCACTTTGCCCAAGACCTGACATCGATGTACTTGCGGTAGCCAGTCTCGGGATCGTTGGGGTTGCTGCCGTACAGGGCGTTCTCGAATTCGTTCATGAAGTTCTTGATGAAATTGAACTCGGCATCCCCTTCGACGATTTTCTCGTTGTTGGCATCCGGGTATTTGAAGGTGAAAGGTGTCCCCCTGTCGGTCTTGAAGTAAAGCGGCTCCCTGGAGTAATAGCCGTCCCTCTCGATGATGAAGCCGTCATCTTCCAGTACAACCCTGTCGGCTGCCTTCTCAACCTGGTCAACCAGGAGATAGACTCCCATCTGCTCCCCGTTGAGGGTGACACTGACGTGCTGGTGGCGAACCGTGAAAGGCATGCCTACCTTTTCGGCAAGGGTGTACATGTAGCATTCGCGAAGAAGGGAATGGTCACAGTACATGGCCAGGAGCACCCAGTCCTTGTTGGCCGGGAAACCGCACATGCTGCGTTTTTCCTCTAACTTGATCTTGTAGGGTTTTTTCGGGTAGCCGGCAGTGGCATTTCCCCTTGTGTGGATGAT
>JBJFDD010000413.1:0-3519 GCA_051889815.1 Candidatus Cryptobacteroides sp.
TGCCTTGAACTCAGGAGAAATCAGGATTCCGCCGCAAGGGAAACCATTCGCGATTCCCTTTCCCAAAGTGATGATATCCGGCCTGATGCCATACCACTGGTGGGCGAAGAACTTGCCCGTGCGTCCATAGCCGCTCTGGACCTCGTCCAGGATCAGGACAGTGCCGTACTTGCGGCACAGGACCGAGAGAGTCTGCATGAAGGATTCCGTCGGGACATTGATGCCCCCGCACCCCTGGATGCCTTCGATGATGACACCGGCGACATCGCCTTTGCTCAGTTCCTCCTCAACTCCCGCGGCATCCTCCAAGTCACAGAAAGAGACCTTGTGGTGTGAGTTGAAAGGAGAGACAATCTTCGGATTGTCAGTGACGGCAACCGCTCCGGAAGTGCGTCCGTGGAAACTCTTGCGGAAGGCCACGATGCGGTCCCTGCCGGTGTGGAAGGAGGCCAGCTTCATGGCGTTCTCGTTCGACTCGGCACCGGAATTGTCGAGAAACAGGGAATAGTCCTCATAGCCTGAGGCTTTACCCAGCTTGCGGGCAAGTTCCTCCTGCAGCGGGTTGACCACACTGTTGGAATAGAAACCAATCTTTCCAAGCTGGCCAGAGATGGCAGCCACATAGTCGGGATGGGAATGTCCGACCGAAATCACGGCATGACCTCCGTAGAGGTCGAGGTACTCCTGTCCCTTGTCGTCCCAGACCCTGGCCCCCAGGGCCTTGACCGGCACGACATCAAAAAGGGAATATACGTCAAACAGATTCATGGTTTTCGGATGTTTTGGAATCAGAATGCAGAAGCCTTGAGGTTGAGACCGGTCTTTTCAGGCAGGCCGAACATCAGGTTCATGTTCTGGACAGCCTGGCCGGAGGCTCCCTTAAGGAGGTTGTCAATTACGGAATTCACTATCAACTTGTCACCGTGCTTTTCAACAGACAGAACAGCCTTGTTGGTGTTGACCACCTGCTTGAGATCCACATTGGAGTCTGAAACGAAGGTGAAAGCGGCATCCTTGTAGAAGTCACGGTACAAGGTTACGGCCTCCTCTGCACTCATGTCGGAATCGGTGTAGAGCGAGGCAAGAATACCCCTCGCGAAGTCGCCCCTGACCGGAATGAAGTTGATGGCCTTGTCGAAACTGCCCTGAAGTCTGCGGACATTCATCCCTATCTCGATAAGATGCTGGTGTTCAAAAGCCTTGTAAACCGACACATTGTTGTTCCTCCAGCTGAAATGGGTTGTAGGTCCTGGCTTCACCCCGGCTCCGGTCGATCCTGTGATGGCAGTGACATTGACCTCTGACTTGAGTTTTCCGGCAGCAGCGAGCGGAAGGAGTGCGAGCTGGATGCAGGTTGCAAAGCAGCCAGGATTGGCGACCAGGCCGGCACGGGAAATCCTGTCGCGGTTGATTTCCGGAAGACCATAGACATAGCCCTCAGACTCGTCACGGTAGTCCTGGGCAAGGTCAACCACCTTCAAACCTTCCGGTCTCTTGTTCCCGGCCCAGAAAGCAGTGCTCTTACCGTGGCCGGAGCAAAGGAACACGACATCAACGGAGCCGAGGTCATAGTCGGAACTGAATTCCATGTCCGTGTCTCCGATCAGGCCCGAATGCACGCTGCAAAGCTTGTTTCCGGCATTGCTGGTGGAGTGTACGAAAACTATTTCCACAGCGGGATGGTTCACCAGGATCCTGATGAGTTCACCCGCTGTGTACCCGGCACCACCGATGATGCCGACCTTTATTTTTCTGTCAAAAGCCATTACAGTTCCTTTTCAAGTTGGTCTGCCTCGTCCTTGTGGTTGAGGTAATACGCGCGGAGTGCCGTGGAAGTCACCTTGATGAATCCCTTGGCATCATCCGAAGTCCATCCCTTGGCGCCTTCGCCATATTCACCGAGCTTGTTCTTCACGAGATCATCAGGAGAATCGACGCCGACTGTCTGGAATGAATATGGGCGGAGCTCCATCGTGACGACTCCGTTGACATGGCGCTGGCTGCTTTCGAGCATCGCCTCGATGTCCCTCATCACCGGCTCGAGGTACTGGCTCTCATGCAGGAACATCCCGTACCAGTTGGCCACCTGGTCCTTCCAGTACTGCTGCCACTTGCTGAGGGTGAACTTCTCGAGAAACTTGTGGGCGGCGATGATGAGCATCGGGGCTGCCGCTTCGAAGCCGACGCGTCCCTTGATGCCGATGATGGTGTCACCAACATGCATATCCCTGCCGATTCCGTAAGGGGCAGCTATCTCTTCAACTTTCTGGATGGCCTTGATGTGGTCGTCGAATTCCTCACCGTTGACCCCTACAAGCTGTCCCTTGCAGAACTTGAGGGCTATGGTCTCGCTGCCGGTCTTGCTGACCTGCTTGAGGTAGGCCGACTCCGGAAGACCCTGGCGGCTGTCCAGGATTTCGCCTCCGCAGATGGAAGTACCCCATATTCCCACATTGTAGGAATACTTCAGTTTCTTGAAGTCTGCCGGGAAACCGTTGGCATTGAGATAATCGATTTCTTCCTGGCGGCTGAGGTTGTTGTCGCGGGTAAGGGTGATGATTTCGACTCCCGGAGCCATCACCAGGAAGGTCATGTCGAAACGGACCTGGTCATTGCCGGCTCCGGTAGAACCGTGGGCGATGGCATCCGCACCGATTTCCTTGGCATAGCGGGCTATTGCCATCCCCTGGAAGATCCTCTCGGAGGAAACCGAGACCGGATAGGTTCCGTTCCTGAGCACATTGCCATAGACCATGTAGCGCAGGCTCTTGTCATAGTACTCTTTCGTGACATCGAGGGTAACGTAGGATTTTGCGCCGAGTTTGTACGCATTTTCTTCATTGGTCTTCAGCTGTTCAGGGCTGAATCCGCCTGTGTTTGCACAAGCCGCATAAACCTCATAGCCTTTCTCCTTTGCAAGGTACATCACCGTGTAGGAGGTGTCTAGACCGCCGCTGAACGCGACCACAACTTTCTTTTTATCCATATTGCTTCAGTATATTCAATAATTATTCATTTTTACCGGGCTGGTTTTCACACGCGCTGCCTTCAGAGTCGATCCTGCGGATCCGTTCGAGGACATCCTGCGGTATCTTTGCAGGCAGATGCTCCTCCGGGTCGAAGAGCATGCCGGTGCAGATGCAGTACTTGCGTCCGGTACGCTTGAGCACATCCACATTGATGCATCCCTCGCAGCCTTTCCAGAATGCCTCGTCGTCGGTCAGTTCAGCGAAAGTCACCGGCTTGTAGCCCAGTTTGGTGTTCATGGCCATCACTGCGGCTCCGCTCGTAAGGGAGAAAATCTTTGCCTTCGGCCATCTGATCCTGGCCAGGGTGAAGGTCATGTCCTTGATCTTCTTTGCGACACCGAGACCGCGGAAATCAGGATGGACAATCAGGCCGGAAGTCGTCACATATTTGTGATGGTCCCAAGTCTCGATGTAGCTGAAACCGGCAAAACGTTCGCCACTCATCGCAATCACCGCCTTTGCCTGGTTGATTTTCTGTACTATGTACTCA
>JBJFDD010000414.1:0-3505 GCA_051889815.1 Candidatus Cryptobacteroides sp.
GGCAACGGTAGCAACAGAGAGAGAGAGGTTCACACCCTTTTCCTTGGCCTCGGCGAGGATCTCAAGTGCATCAGGCATGAGTTCGTCCTCGTGGAGGGACATACCAATCTTGCCACCCTGTGCCTTGATGAAGGTGTAGCCCATACCTCCACCGATGATGAGGTTGTCAACCTTCGAAAGGAGGTTCTTGATGACACCGAGCTTGCTGGAAACCTTCGAGCCGCCGATGATGGCAGTGAAAGGATGCTCAGCATTCTTGAGGACATTGTCGATTGCCTTCACTTCCTTCTCCATGAGGTAGCCGAACATCTTGTCCTGAGGGAAATATTCGGCGATGAGAGCGGTTGAGGCGTGGGCACGGTGAGCTGTTCCGAATGCGTCATTGATGTAGCAGTCGGCATAGGAAGCGAGTTTCTTGACGAAATCCTTCTGGCTGGCCTTGACAGCTGCCTTGGCAGCCTTCTTTTCCTCGTCGGTCGCATCCTCGGCGAGTCCCCTCGGCTTGCCTTCCTCTTCGGCATAGAAGCGGAGGTTTTCGAGAAGAAGAACCTCGCCTGGCTTCAGGGCGGCTGCCTGTGCATCGGCTGCCTGGCAATCATCAGCAAACTGTACAGGAACTCCGAGGCACTCTGACACATGTCCGATGATGTGCTTGAGGGAGAACTTAGGGTTCACGCCCTTCGGACGTCCAAGGTGGGACATGATGATGAGGGCACCGCCGCTGGCAAGTACTTTCTTGAGAGTAGGAAGGGCTGCGCGGATACGGGTATCGTCCGTAATGTTGAAATTTTCGTCGAGTGGAACGTTGAAATCAACTCTGACAATCGCTTTCTTGCCGGCGAAGTCGTAGGAATCAATGTGCTGTTGCATGTTATTATGAATTAAAAATCAATATATTTACAATTGTACATCTTGCAAATATACAAAAAAGATGACAAATGACGGAATTTGAATTATCTTTGCCCTATGACAATCGAATATCCATCACAGTCCTGGAAGGACTACGAACTCATCGACTCCGGAAGAGGAGCGAAACTCGAACGATTCGGGGATTTCATCATGGCTCGTCCGGAGCCCAAGGCCCTTTGGGACAAGAGCATGAGCGACGAGCAGTGGGACAGGTTGTGCCACACCAGATTCACCCCCGGAGCCGGTTTCGGGAAGGCCGGCAAGGAGGACAGCGGCACCTGGGAGAGGCTCAGGAAGATGCCCGACCAGTGGTGGATCCGCTACAGCGGAGGCCCTTCGTTCAACCTTAGGCTCGGCCTGACATCCTTCAAGCACGTCGGGGTCTTCCCTGAGCAGGCGCCCAATTGGGAATATATCTACCGCGAGACTTCTGCCATCGCTTCAACGATTGGAAGGGCGCCGAGGGTGCTGAATCTTTTCGCCTACACCGGAGCCGCTTCCCTTGCGGCAAGGGCGGCAGGGGCTGATGTGACTCACCTGGACTCAGTACGGCAGGTAGTGACCTGGGCACACGGAAACCAGGACAGCAGCAATATGGACGGAATACGCTGGGTCGTGGAAGATGCAATGAAGTTTGCCAAAAGGGAAGCCAAAAGAGGGAACCGGTATCAGGGAATCATCCTTGATCCGCCGGCCTACGGTCACGGACCGGATGGCGAGAAGTGGAAGTTGGACGAGTGCCTCTTCGACATGATGAAGACGGTCGGAAGAATCCTTGAACCCGAAAACAGTTTCCTCGTGCTGAATCTCTATTCCAACGGTTTCTCGTCAGTTCTGGGAGAGACCGTCGTTCGCGAGGCCTTCGGTCTGAGTCCGGACGCAGCCCTCGTATCAGGGGAACTGGTGCTTAAGGACCGTTACGGAAAGAATCTCCCGCTCAGCATATTCGTAAGACTCAGACGTTAGGTTTCCGCCGCGACGGGCAGTTGCTGCCGCGCTGAACCAAGGAAAAGCCTGAACCAATGAAAAAGAGGATGACCCTCGTGGGGGCCATCCTCTCGTGTTTTCAGGTAATTCACTCTTTGACGCCATGGTGACAGACTGCCACCGTAACGGGACTATTTCTGGGTGAAGGTAGGGAAAATCAGGCCGATGACGCTGCCGACTCTGTTGGCGGAACCCGGAGCGACACCCTCCTCTGCTTTGAAAGCGTAGATCGAGATTCCGGTAGAGACTCTTGCCTTGTTGAACATCGGAGCCGAATTGTACAGCTCGAGAGTGTACTTGCCCCCTTCGTACTTGAATGTGAAGTAGATGTTGTAAGCATCTGACTGGGTGTAGGAGACATAGTTGCCCTTGAAGTCAAGGGTGGCATAGTTCACGATGGTGTATTCCCAGACACCTTCGGAATAAGGACCGAGATAGGCACAGTTAGGAATGACAAGCAATTCGGTGGCCGGATCGAACTTGATCGGAATCTTGTGACCGTGAGGTGAGACTCCGCAGATGTAGTACTGGTCAAGATCGTCGGCATCACGCTCGATAACTACGTCCAGGGTCTTGTGCACTGCCTTTGCAGAACTAGTGTAGTAGTCAATGGTGTAATTGCCGCTGAAGACCCTGTCGAATTTCTGGCGGACAGTGTAGGTGGTTTCGACATCACCGCAACGGAGGACAAAGGTTCCGACACGGGAGTTGCCCGAATCATTCGGAGAGACGGTAAGCTTGTATCCCCCGTCGGTTTCCACGTACTTGATCCAGTCGTATTCAGTAGAAGCCTCAACCGGGAAGGTGGAGATGCCGGCGATGTCAAACTGGCCGCCTTCCATCTCGGCTAGGAACATTGCGTCAAGGAAAGAATACTCCATACCCGTCTGCTGGGCAATGACGTAGGTCTTGGAGTCTCCGCTGTACAGAGTGATCCTGGAAGATCTTCCGTCGAGGCTGACATTCTGGTCGGCAGTGACCGACACGGTGTTGCCGCTGACAGAGACCGTGCACCATTCGGAAGCGCTGAATGCGGTCAGCTTTGCTCCGCCCAGGTCAGCGACAGTGATGGTGCCGCTGCCTCCGAGGGCGTCGAAGATCACATCTGACTTCTGGACAGTGAGTTCAGATGAAACGGAGGCCTGTTCAAGAGGTTCGTCCGTGCAGGAGAACAACAGGAGAGCCGCCGCAAAGAAAACAAATATCTTTTTCATTACTCATTAACTTTTTTGAGGGAAGCAGGCTTGTAGATAACGCTATACTTGCCGAAGAACTTGTACTCGGCAGGGAGGGTACTTCCGGACTTGCGGGTATTTGAAGTCTGGGTAGGACCGGAGTAGGTACATATCCAGAAAGTATCGATCGGCCTTGAGTAAACACCGTTGCTGACGAACTTGTACTCAGGATTGTCGACATCCCCGTTCCACTCGGTCATCATTCCCGAAGAGTCGAGGAAGGATAGATAACCTGATGTACCGCCCACCTTGGAAGAGGCGACAGGAGTGATTCCGACATACCTGTTGTCAACCAGCACGAACTCATCGCCTTTCTTAAAGGTCTGGATGACAAGGTGAAGGTTGCCCCGGGTTCTGTTGTAATTGAGGATGAC
>JBJFDD010000415.1:0-3493 GCA_051889815.1 Candidatus Cryptobacteroides sp.
GTGTCAGACCGTCCATAGAACGACCCTCTGACACGGGCACCTGGCCTACAGGTACACCAGTGGCATACCGGCGTGTCAGACGGTCCTGGTACTGGCTGGAATCCGATGAGTGGTGCACTCTATCACGCCCATGCTACCTCGGAAGGCGGTTATTATCGTTCGACTATCCCTGCTGAATGTCTTGCGCGCAGCTTTCCCTTAGCGAGTTTCCTGGTAAATGATAGCAGATTTTTCGGATGAAGAATAGACTGTTTATCCAGCGCCGATGAATTCCGGGTCGTAAAACATAACCGCAAAGAGAAAGAGTTTACTGTGCGCAGATGCCTCTCCGGTCGAATAGTATATTATTGCAGCGGACCAAAGACGGCAAAAGACGGAAAATGACTGCCAGAATAGTGATTAATCAGAGTAGATGAATCCCCGGTAGTATAGTATGGTCTCGGCCAGAAGAATGCCGAAGACTGTTTGACCAGAGCAGTTGCCCACGGTCGAATAGTGTGGCTTGTGCCCGGAAGAATGCCGGAAGCAACGCTATGCAGCAGGCGCATTCTTCTTCTGAATATGCAGTAATCTCACTATCGGGTCTTCCTGTAGTCGTCTTTTCTTTTGGGGTTCATCGGGAACCAGCCTTTCTGGACTCGTTTGCGCTGTTCGTATAGTTCCAGGATGCTCCAGAAGCAGGAGCAGCCGACCACTCCGAGCAGCGGGCTCAGGATCTGGTTCCTTGTCAGGAGACTCGCAACCAGGAAGGCTATTCCTGCCAGTGCGAATGCCCACCAGCACTTTGTTCCGAAATGGTATTCGCACTTGATGACTATCGGATGGAAGAGCCCGATTGCAAGGAAGGTCACGATGGCTATGAATATGCCGGTGAGGTTCATTGTTGTCAGAATACGAGTTTAAGTCCTCCTCCGATGAAGAAGCGGTTGCCGGCCTTCACTCCGATGTTGTTTCCTGCTCCTGTTGGACTTCCGGCGGCGCCTGTGCCGCTATCCGAAATGCTTACCGTGCCGTTGCCCGAGCCGGCGGTGAGAAATGCTCCGGTCAGAGTCAGGCCATAGGACAGTGAGGAGGCGGTGCGGTGCAGCCAGGAAAGGCTTAATCCTGTGCGCAGATAGTCGGCGGTCAGGTGGTTCAGGTCTGAAGGGTACCACTCGTTGACCGGAATGCTGAGGGAACGTACCCCGGAATATTCATACCCCCCGCCGAAACTTTTCATTGCAGTCAGGTCGAGTCCTGCATCGAGGGTCGAGCGCTTGAACATGAAGCGCCGCCTCGCGCCTGCAGTTAGCGACAGGCCGCTGTAATGGAACCTGGAAACAGGGGAGAGGTACTTGTCGTCCTTCGAGAAATATGAGACCTTGCCCATGAAATCCCAGATGAAGGAGTCGCCTGCAAGGCCGTCAACCCCTGCGTCTGAACCGGCCATCCTGCCTCCATCACTACCTGTGATGAAACAGTTGTAGGCAAGGTCGGCCGACAGGGTCCTGTAGGTGCTCATGATTGATTCTGCGAGGACTTCCCAGCCGGAACCCTGGATCTGTTTGGTCGAGTACTCGATGCCGTCCGTCATCCGGTAGAGGGCGTCGAGGCTGAACTTGTGCAGGATCCTTTCCTGTCCGAACAGGGCCTGGATGTCAAGAGTGATGTCGGCAACATTGGCCCGGCCCATGTCCCTCGGATGGGCGGCATCCTGGCGCAGTCCGGTCGGCTTGTACTCGCCGCCGGCTTCGACAACCAGCCCGATATCCGAATCAAGAGCATACTGGACATGTCCGCCGAATGCGTTGCAGGTGTAGTACATCGTGTACAGGCCTCCCGAACCGACGATGTCCTCTGTGTAGTTGCCAAGGCCACGGAGGACGTAGACATTCTGCAGGATGGAGCCGTTGCTGAGGGTCGGAGCGGACCTTTCCAGCATGTGTGAATACCCCAAATCCACTCCGAGCGAGCTCCTGTTCCCCATCCGGAAGACGAGGGAAGGTCTGACGAAGACATCGTAGCTTGTGGATTCTGCCCGAGGGTCATTCTGCTTGGCGGCAATCCTGTCGTAGTAGCGGGCGTGGAGTCCGCCGTGGAGTTTCCTGCCGATCGGGAAGGAGAGTTTGAATTCCATGTCGTAGGCCTGCCGTTTCCATTGGCTTTCGACCGGGTCTGCGACATTGTAGATGAATCTTTCGTCGAACGGGTCGAAGACCAGCGTGTTGAACCGGGTTCCGTTCGCGGTGATGTTGTCGTACGAGAACTGTCCCCAAAGCTGGATCTTCCCGACCTTTGTCGCTCCCTGGGTGTTGAAACTGAGGGTACCGCAGTCGGATCCTTCCTGCATCCTGTGGTAGGAACCGCTTTCAAACAGGTAGCCTATGTCTGCTGTGTTGTAGACCTGAAGGTCCTTCACTCCGATGCCTGCGGCATTGGAGGTGTTGAACCAGAGGCTTGTTTCTTTGGCGAGATAGCCATCGTCCTGTGCTCCCGCCGCAAGGGGCAGGAACACAAGCATCAATGGCATCATCAGCCTTGCGCAATGACAGTTTCGCATGCTGGGTTGTGATTGTTGTTACTGATTCTTCCAGGAAGGTTCCTTGACACCGTGTCTCCTGGTCTGCGGCTTGGCGTTGACCTCGAAGTCGTTGGTCGAGTTGTTGGTGTCAAGAAATACAGGATAGCCTTCGGCTGAGGTCTTTTCAATCTTGCGGGAGACTGACTCGCCGGCATAGGTGCCGCTGACAAAGGTCTTGCCCGCATCGATGGTCTCAGGCATCCACGCATCTGTAGTGGCGTTCTTGACCCAGTTGACTCCGTCGAGGATGTCCTTGCGCGGGATAGGGAGGTACTTTCCGGTAACAGTCTGCTTTTCAAGGTTGTAGTTGCCCACAATCGGAATCTCGTCTTCAGGGGTGTTGAGAGTGAAGAGGACGAAGCCGGCAGTCAGGACTGAAGGCATGTACTGGTTGGTGATTGTCGGGTTGTGAGGGATGACAAGCTTGAGGTTCGGCACGCTCTCGTTGTCCACCTGGCCCTTCTCGATGAACTTGTCGCAGACGGTCTCGAAATCGGCACCGGAAAGGTCAATGGAGTTCGGGTTCTTGTCCTCGGTAGTGTGGTCTGTTGCATAGGAAGCAATCACGAAAGACTCTCCAGGGTTGAGGAGGTAGGTGCTTCCGTTGCCCGGAATCTGCCATACGATGCTGTTCATGCAAAGATAGTCATCGGCCTTGAGGCTGGTGGCTGTGCCGTCGGCGTTCATCATCATCCCTTCCTCGTTGGCGAAATTGATTGATGCGCTGCTGTAGTTGGATGAAGTTCCGATGCACAGACCGTCCACAAAGACAGGGTCCGGACCGTTGTTGTAGATCTCGAAATAGTTGTCTTTGAGGTAGGTGGCATTTGCGGGGGTTCTGCTGCAGCTGTAGAAGACCTCCTTTATCACGAGGGACGAACTCTTGGTGGCAACGACCGGAATCGAAGTGAGGGACTCGTTGGAGTTGATCAC
>JBJFDD010000416.1:0-3489 GCA_051889815.1 Candidatus Cryptobacteroides sp.
TGCCGTGACTCCTTGGAATTACACCGGTTTCTAGGAAGCACTCCCTCCGGAAGAATTCCTGTAGAGATTGAACAGCCTTAGGGTCCGTGATGCCTCAGCCACATCATGGACCCTAAGGATGCCGGCACCTTTGTCCAGGGCGATGAAATCGGCAATCTGGGTGGCGGTCAGCACATCGTCAGGAGTGAGGCCCAGGGGTTTGTAAAGGAAACTTTTCCGTGAAAGTCCCGCGAGTATGGGCTTGCCGAATTTACCGAGCCGGTTCATCTCACGCAGGAGCGCCCAATTCTGCTCCACAGTCTTTGCGAAACCGAATCCCGGGTCCAGGATCCAGTCCCTGACCCCATACTTGCTTGCGGTTTCGGCTATAGTTTCAAAGAAGCGTATGACCTCAAGGGTTACGTCGTCATAGTCTGTCAGATTCTGCATTGTTTCGGGGGTGCCCCTGGTGTGCATGGCGACATATTCAAGTCCGAGCTCCCCGACAAGGGACCACATGTCCCCGCAGCCTCCGCTGACGTCGTTGACAATGAACTTGCCGACAAGGTCATAGGCTCTGGAGACAATCCCGGGTCGGAAAGTGTCGATGGAAATGGCTGTTCCCGGGCACTCCTGTGCGGTGGCGAGAAGCCCCGGACGAAGCCTTTCCCATTCTTCCTCTTCTGTTACCGAACGCGACCCCGGCCTGGTCGAGCAAGCTCCGAGGTCCAGGATCCCTGCTCCTTCGTCAACCATTTTCCTGATTCTTGACCGGAAGGATTCTTCGTTGAAGGTGCCTCCTTCCCCGAGGCAGCGGCTGCCGGGGTAGAAGGAATCGTCCGTAAGGTTGACGATTCCCATGATGACAGTTCTCTTGTCTTCTGTGCTTGCCATACTTATGATGTCCTGTTCTGCAAAATTAGCAAAAAATGAATATATTTGCGTGTCAGCAAATCTTGATACCGATGCTAGTTGTGTTGGAAGGCCTGGACGGAGCAGGGAAGTCTACCCAAGTCCGAAGGCTGAAAGAATATCTCGAGTCAGTATGTACCGGGTTGGAATACATCCATTTCCCGCGGTATGATGCGCCTGTGTACGGGGACCTCATAAGCCGTTTCCTTCGTGGAGAATTCGGTTCGAACCGGACTGTGCATCCCCAGCTTGTGGCCCTGCTCTTCGCCGAGGACCGTCATGGCGCAGCTCCGGCCATCCGCAGGACCCTTGAGTCAGGAGGGACCGTCCTGCTGGACCGCTATGTCTATTCGAACATTGCCTACCAATGCGCGAAGCTCTCCTCCGGGGAGGAAAGGGATGCCCTCAGGGACTGGATATTCAACACGGAGTACATCTCCTTCAATCTTCCCAAACCGGATCTGAACCTGTTCCTGGATGTGCCGATCTCTTTCGTCGAGAGCAGGCTGGAGTCGTCCAGGAAGGGAGATGACAGGGAATACCTCATGGGAGCCCGGGATATTCATGAATCGGACATGGATTTCCAGAGAACTGTCAGGTCGGTTTACCTGAAGCAGACGGAGATTGACCCGACCTTCATAAGGATCGACTGCTCCGATGCCGAGGGCAGGATGCTTCCTCCCGATGTGATTGCGGGAAAAATCAGAAAAGTGGTTGACGAACATTTGCAGTGAATATGGAAATAGGCAGAACTTTCGGCAAATTGCAGAGGCTCAGCGCGACAATTGTCGGCCTCGTTTTTCTTCTTGCAGGAATATTCAAGATCTTTGACCCGGTAGGTGCCGGACTTGTGCTTGAGGAATACTTCCGGCTTGCGCATCTGGATTTCCTTCTTCCGGCCTCCAAACCTCTTGCCGTGGCCCTTGCCCTATTCGAATCCTTGGTAGGTGCGGCTCTCATCAGCGGCATCAAGAGGGTCGCCGTCGCATTTGTCACAACCTTGATGCTGGGTTTCTTCACCCTCCTTACCCTCCTTCTTGCAATTTTCAACCCGTCAATCGACTGCGGCTGTTTCGGTGCGGTTGTTCATCTGACCCACCTGCAGTCTTTCCTGAAGAATATCGTACTGACGGCTCTCGCCCTGTTCGCTTTCTATCCTTACAGCAATCTGGGCACCAACAAGATCCGCAAGGACATTTCCTTCGGAATCGCTACTGTCTTGCTCGTCGGTTTCCTCGGATATTCATGGGTAAGCATTCCGGCGGTGGATTTCACCTCTTTCGCTCCCGGCAGCGAACTGGTTGCTGCCCTGGACGGTGACACCGCACCTTCGGATGAATATTCATCAGTCTTCGTCTATGAGAAGAACGGGCAGCAGGGTGTGTTTACCCTGGACAATCTTCCTGATTCCACATGGACTTTTGTCCGCACCGAAACCATGCATTTCAACAGGATGGATGTGTCTGATGCCACTGCGGAGCTTCCGTTCCACGATTCGCTGGGAGCCAGCATGGATCACCTTGCCGCGGACGGCAATGTCCTGGTTGCTTCCGTCTATGACCCTGCCAGTGTCAAAGGAGAAGTCTGGGTGGAGATAGCGAATACTCTACAGGGAGCCCGTGAGGCCGGTTTTACTCCTCTGCTTCTCGTCAATTCAACCAGTGAAGCCATGGAGGGACTCTCCTCAATAATCCCTGATGCGAGGGAGAAACTTTCCGGGTGTACATACTATGCTGACCGTAAGGTGCTTCTGGCCCTCAACAGGGCCAATGGAGGAGCGACCTGGTTCAACGACGGCCAGCTTATCCGAAAGTTCAACGTACGGTCCCTGCCGGAAGGAGACTACTTCCTTTCACTTTCCGGGGGCGAGCCTACTGAAGAGATGCTTGACTACAGCACAAAAGGACGGCTGCTGTTCGAGGGATTCATCCTCAACATTTCAGCCATCCTTCTGTTGCTTTAGCCAGCGTCCGAAGCCTTTTCTAGTCGAGTTTCTGCTTAATTTCAGTTACGATGAAGGCCTCGATGACGTCGCCTTCCTTGATGTCGTTGAATTTTTCGATGCCCATACCGCACTCCATTCCGGCTGAGACTTCCTTGACATCGTCCTTGCCCCTCTTGAGGGAGGACAGGTCGCCTGTGTAGATGACTATGCCGTCACGGATAAGGCGGCAGTGTGAAGTCTTGGAAATCTTTCCTTCCCTGATGAGACAGCCGGCGATTGTGCCGACCTTGGAAATCTTGAAGGTCTGCTTTACTTCGGCGGTACCTGTGATTTCTTCCTTCTTGATAGGTTCGAGCATACCCTCGATACCGTCCTTGACATCGTTGATTGCATCGTAGATGACAGAGTAGAGACGGATTTCGATGCCCTGTTCCTCAGCGCTCTTGCGGGCGTCGGTTGAAGGACGTACCTGGAATCCGATAATGACAGCATCGGAAGCCTCGGCAAGGATGACATCAGACTCGGAGATTCCTCCGACTGCCTTGTGGATTACATTCACCCTGACCTGTTCAGTTGAAAGCTTGATGAGGGAATCGGCGAGGGCCTCCACTGAACCGTCCACGTCACCCTTTACGATGACATTGAGTTCCTTG
>JBJFDD010000417.1:0-3486 GCA_051889815.1 Candidatus Cryptobacteroides sp.
TTCATATTATTGTGGATAGGATTCCAAATATAATGATTTTATTCAAGGTTTTGATATATTTGTGCTTTGCAGCCATCAATTGACAGGAAATCAAGACAATCAAGGAATATGAAATCAAACGGAAACTACGACTGGAAGTTCTCCACAATCGGTGGAGTTACCCGGGTGAAGATCACCTGCGGGGAAGACATTGCCCATCTGGATGAACTTGACCAGAAACTCTGGACTGTGCTGAGTTGCCCGGTCAGCGGACTTGAGATGCCGGAGAAAACACTTTCACTGATAGATTCGGACCATGACGGAACCATCCACGTGGGGGAGGTCGTCGCTGCTGCCAAGTGGCTGACTTCGGTCCTCAAGAATCCTGATGTGCTTGTCGCCGGTGGTGACGAACTCGCTTTGGATGCGTTCAATGTGGACAATGAGGAAGGTGCCAGGCTGCTTTCCTGCGCCCGGACCATTCTTCAGACTGCCGGCCTGCAGAAGGATTCGGTCAGCATCGCTGAAGCTGAGTCCTATCTTGACCTGGTCTCCAAGAGGCCTTTCAATGGTGACGGTGTCGTCGTACCGGCTTCTGCCGGAGATGACGAGGAACTGAAGCAGACCCTTGCCGACATTGTGGCAACACAGGGTGGTGTTGCAGACCGCAGCGGTGAGCAAGGGGCCGATTCGGCCAAACTCGAGGCATTCTACACGGCTGTTTCTGAATATGTCGCCTGGCTCGATGCCGGCAAGCAGGAAGAAGGCAAAATATTCCCATATGGTGATGACACAGTTGCCGCCCTTTCCTGTGTCGAGGGGCTCAAAGCCAAAATCGATGACTATTTCCTCCGCTGCAAGCTGGCTGCTTTCAATGCGGATCCTGCTTCCCTCAATGTTTCTCCGGAAAGAATCGGCGAGATTGTTTCCAGGAACCTTTCGGATTGTGTCGGTGAGATTGCCGGGTATCCTATTTCGAATGTGTCCGCCTCCCGCGTGCTGAACCTGACTGAAGGCATCAACCCTGTCTGGACTGCCGAAGTGGACAAACTCAGGTCGCTTGTGCTCAAGGATGGAGAAGATTGCCTGACTGAGGAAAAGTGGATCGGGATCCAGGACAGTTTCGGGGCTTACCGTAACTGGATGGCTTCCAAGAAGGGTTGCAGTGTCGAACCTTTGGGAGAGGCCCGTCTCAGGACTATCCTCGCTGCCGGCAGGAAAGCTGACATCGAGCAGCTGATCGTCTCCGACAAGGCTCTCGAGGAGAGTGTCGCCAATGTAGAGTCGGTCAGCAAACTTCTCATCCTTCACCGGGACTTCTACACCTTCCTGCGCAATTTCGTGACATTCGATGATTTCTATTCGGCAACTGACGGCCAGACCAAGGCTATCTTCCAGGCCGGAACCCTGTTCATCGACCAGCGCAGCACCGATCTGTGCATCAAGGTGGCCGACATGGGCAAGCAGGGCGACATGGCAGGTCTCAGCGGGATGTTCATCCTCTACTGTGCCTGTGAGTCAAGAGTCAAGAAGCAGTCAATGAACATCGCTGCAATCCTCACCGAGGGCCAGATTTCCAGCTTGAGGATCGGCCAGAATGCTGTGTTCTATGACCGCCAGGGAAATGAATGGGATGCAGTCGTCACAAAGATTGTCTCAAATCCTATCAGTGTCGCCCAGGCCTTCATGTCGCCGTACAGAAAGTTCGCGGACACAATTTCCGAGAGGATGAAGAAATCTCTGGACGATAAGGAGAGCAAGGTGATGGCTGACATGACCGGAAAGGCGAGCGAGGTCTCCGTTCCTTCTGCCCAGACTGCCGAGGCTGCAAAAGAGGCACCGAAGCCGGCCTTCGACGTGACCAAGATTTCCATCCTGGTTGCCGCCTTCGGTATGGCCTTCTCTTGCGTGACCTTGGCACTCAAGGCCCTCTTCAAGCCATGGTACACCATATTCATCGTGCTTGGCGCCCTTGTGGTCTGCATCTCCGGACCGTCCATGATAGTGACCTGGATCAAGTTGAGGAAGCGCAACCTTGGTCCGATTCTCAACGCCAATGGCTGGGCCATCAATTCCAAGGTGCTGGTGAACAGCCGTTTCGGCTCGTATTTCACTCATCTTGTCCGTCTTCCGAAGGTCAAGATGGAAGACCCTTTCGCCGACAAGACTCCTGTGTGGAAGAAGGTCCTGCTGTGGGTTGTATTCATCCTGGTGATTGCCGGTGCTGCCTGGCTGCTCTGTCCTGCGGACAAGAGGCCGTTCTGCAGGAAAGCCGAACCTGCAGCCACGGTTGAACCTGCAGCCGTTTCTGAATATGCAGATTCAGTCGGCAAGGCGCCTTCGGATACGACGCTGCTTGCCGACTGAAACCGCTTGCAGTTATTGCTCAACTATCAGAAGACGAAGGTCCCGGGACCGACTTCGTGGATTTCGTAGCTGTTGTCGTCAAGCGGATTGAGGATAGCAGCTTCGGTGCTTTTCGGTACGTAGATTGTCGCGCGGGTGCCGTAAGGGATGCGTCCGCTCATCGAGACCTTGTCACCTTCAACCTTGACATTTGAAACGAGGGTGCCGTAAGGCGTTTCTGTCGAATATTCTGCGGTGCCCATCTCCTTGACAGGAATCGGCCTGATGATTATGTGCTTGTAGCCAGGCTCAGCAGGGTCTGTCTGCACGCCTGCAAGCATCTTGTAGAACCAGACCAGTCCGCCTCCGAACATCGGATGGTTCCTTGAATATTCCCCGTTCCATGCCTCCCAGGTTGTCGTGGCGCCCTGTTCGAGCCACCATCCGAAGCTTGGGAAGTCCTTCTGGTTGAGGAGAGTCCAGGCGACATCGTTCATTCCGTTGAGGGCAAGTGTCTCGTAGATGAACCTGTGGGCGACGAAGCCGACGTTGACATGGCCCTTGTACTTGACCATCAGCTCCTCGCGCAGGGTGTTGCGGACATCCTCGAGCCTATCCTGTGGCACACCCATGTAGAGAGCGTAGACGTTGCTGCCGTAATCTCCGTAGCTTTTGGCCTGAGGGTCGTAGAAGACGTTGTTGAAAGCATCCCTGATGCGGTCTGCCTTGGCTGCATATTCAGAAGCTCCGGCTTCATCTCCGAGTACCTTGCATGTCTTCGATGTGATGTCGGCGCAGTACCAGTGGAAGAAGGTGTGGACGAGCTCGTCCTTCGGAAGCTCGTAGGCAGGTGACCAGTCGCCGAGATTGTACCAGTAGAACTGGTCTCCTGTCGGTGTGGTCATGTGGAAGGCCGTTGTGCCGTCATCGATTGTCCAGGTGTCGTAATAGGCGACGAAGTCCTTCATCGGCTGCAGGCAGCTTTCGAGAAGGTCCCTGTCACCGTAGCGGTTGTAGAATTCCCAAGGCATGACGCAGATTGCGGCTCCCCAGGCAGGTCCGCCTCCGCAGCATGGCTCCCAAGGGGCTCCGTTCGGGACATAGCCGGTCTGAGGGTTCTGGCTGGCTTTGACATCGCCGATCCATTTGTTGTAGAAGGCT
>JBJFDD010000418.1:0-3476 GCA_051889815.1 Candidatus Cryptobacteroides sp.
ACCGACGACAGGAACGGGATGGTGATGGTCCAGAACACACGGGCGGATGTGGTGACATATTCATTGAAAAACATCGCTGACCATAACTGCCGCATCATCGAAGAGAGTTTCGACGGCATGCTGCTGCGCATCGACGGGAGGGAAGTGTGGACAACCCTGATCGGACAGCACAATGCCTACAACATCCTCGCAGTATATTCCACTGCAGTTGAGCTGGGGGCGGACCCGGAAGAAACCCTCCTTGCAATCAGCCGCCTCACTCCTGCCCCGGGAAGGCTGGAGAGCGTGCGCGGGCCGAGGGACCTGAGTGTCGTGTTCGACTATGCACACACTCCGGATGCCCTGGAGAATGTGCTGAAGACCCTGAGGGAGATTGCCCCCAAAAGGAATCTGGTGTGCCTGTTCGGCTGCGGTGGCGACAGGGACAGGTCCAAGAGACCGGAGATGGCCGCAGTTGCGGAGAAGTTCGCGGACAGGATATTCGTAACATCCGACAACAGCCGCTCCGAAAGGACAGAAGACATCATGGAGGAAATCAAGGCCGGATTCAGCGCCCGCGGAGCCGCCCGCGCAATGTTCATTGCCGACCGAAGGGAAGCTATCCGCACCGCCCTTATGCTATCCCCCGAGGGTTCGACAGTCCTGCTTGCAGGCAAAGGCCACGAGACTTACCAGATTATCGAAAAGGAGAAAAGGCATTTCGACGAGAGGGAAATCGTACAGGAAGTCTTCGCTTCGATGGAAACAATTGATTGATAACAGGAAAAAGAAATGATATACCATCTGTTCCAATACTTGAAGGACTACGACATCCCCGGACAGGGATTGTTCACCTACCTGTCATTCAGGGCGATGCTCGCCAGTGTGACTGCAATGCTCTTCTCGCTGTTCGCCGGGAAGAGGATAATCGGGGTGCTCCAGAAAAGGCAGATAGGAGAGACTATCAGGGACCTCGGCCTGGAGGGACAGCTCCAGAAGACAGGCACTCCTACGATGGGAGGAATCATCATCATCCTTGCAATCCTGATTCCGGTCCTGCTCTTCAGCGACCTGACCAACATCTACACCCAACTCCTGCTTCTGACCACCATCTGGTGCGGAGCCATAGGCTTTGCGGATGACTATATCAAAGTCTTCAGGCACAACAAGGACGGCCTGCATCCGAAGGCCAAGCTTCTGGGCCAGGTGATGATAGGGCTCATCATAGGCCTTGCCGTCTGCTTCAGCGACGAAATCGTGGTGCGCGAGAAAGTCCCTGTAAAGGATGGCAATGAATATGTTGCACGGGAAAGCCTCTCCGGAAAGGACGCCGACACCCGGACCCTGGTCGATGCGGACAAAGGCTGGAAGAAGGAGAACGTCGTCAAGAGCACCAAGACAACCATTCCTTTCGTCAAGGACCACGAGTTCGACTACAAATGGTTCTCGCCTTTCAAGGGCAAATGGGGATGGTACTGCAAATGGGCAGTCTATGTGCTGATGATTGTCGTGGTGATAACAGCCTGCTCCAACGGCACCAACCTGGCCGACGGAATGGACGGACTGGCCGCAGGCACATCGGCAATCGTTGGAGTGGTGCTCGGTATCCTTGCCTGGCTGAGCGGCAACCTGGTGAATTCCGAGTACCTCAACATAATGTTCATCCCGGGAACCGGAGAGATTGCCGTCTTCATGGCTGCCTTCTGCGGAGCTCTCCTGGGATTCCTGTGGCACAACTCGTACCCTGCCCAGATATTCATGGGCGACACGGGCAGCCTTACCATCGGCGGAATCATCGGAGTCAGCGCCGTGCTGATGAGAAAGGAACTTCTTCTTCCGGTACTTTGCGGAATATTCCTGGTTGAATCCCTTTCGGTCATCATCCAGCGCTTCTGGTTCAAGTTCACCAAGAAGAAATACGGCGAGGGAAGGAGAATCTTCAAGATGGCCCCACTCCACCACCACTTCCAGAAGGAGGGAATTCCGAGCATCATTTCCAAACCTGTGCACGCCATTCCCGAGGCAAAAATCGTCACCCGCTTCTGGATCATAGGCATCATACTGGCGGTGGTGACGCTCGCAATGCTCAAGATAAGGTAGAAGATAAGCATAAGTTTTTGAATATCAGATATTAAACAAAATATAAAGATGTCAAGAGTAGTTGTACTCGGCGGCGGGGAAAGCGGTGTAGGTTCCGCAGTGCTCGCAAAAGTCAAAGGATTCGATGTCTTCCTGTCCGACAACGGGAAGATTGAGGACCGCTATGCCGACGAACTCAGGAAATGGGAAATACCTTTCGAACAGGAAGGGCATTCCGAAGACTTGATCCTCAACGCCGACGAGGTCATCAAGAGTCCAGGAATACCGGACACCGTGCCGATGGTCCGCAAGATAGCAGACCACGGGATACATATCATTTCCGAGATAGAGTTCGCAGGTCGCTATGACACTGCGAAGAAAATCTGCATCACCGGAAGCAACGGCAAGACCACCACGACTTCCCTGATCTACTACCTCCTGAAGAACGCCGGCCTCAACGTGGGGCTGGGCGGCAACATCGGCAAGAGCTACGCCCTACAGGTAGCTACCGAGCATTTCGACTATTACGTACTGGAAATCAGCAGTTTCCAACTTGACAACTGCTATGATTTCCACCCTGACATTGCTATCATCACCAACATCACCCCGGACCACCTTGACAGGTACGGCTACCAGTTCGAAAACTACATCAAGTCCAAGTTCCGCATCACCCGGAACCTCAACAGGGAGGATTGCTTCATCTTCGATTCCGACGATGAGATCACCATCGCCCACCTGAGCAAGATTGTGATGACCGCCAAGATGCTGCCTTTCACCCAGAAGGGAGAGGTGGAGCAGGGTGCCTTCCTCAAGGATGACCGGATTGAAGTCAGGTACAACGAGGAAGAGTGCAACATATACCTCAAGGAACTTGCCCTTGGCGGAAAGCACAACATCTACAATTCGATGGCAGCCGCCCTGGCTGCAAAGGCTTCCGGAATCGACAACAAGACAATCCGGGAATGCCTCGCCACCTTCAAGCCGATTGAGAACAGGCTCGAACCGGTGCTCAGCGTCAAGGACGTGCTCTATATCAACGACTCCAAGGCCACAAACGTCGATGCAGCCTGGTACGCCCTGGAATGCCAGACAAGACCGGTCGTCTGGATTGCAGGAGGCAAGGACAAAGGCAACGACTACGAAGTGCTGAAGGATCTGGTACGCAAGAAGGTCAAGGCCATCGTCTGCCTTGGGGTGGACAACAGGAAACTCCGCGAGGCCTTTGAGAACATCGTAGGAAAAGACAAGATGGTCGAGACACGCTCTGCAGAGGATGCTGTCAAGGAAGCGAGCCGTTTCGCTTCCGCCGGCGACGTGGTGCTATTGAGCCCTTGCTGCGCAAGCTTCGACCTGTTCAGGAATATGGAAGAGAGAGGTGAGAAATTCAAGGAAGCCGTAAGGAACCTTTAAACACGAAC